>JAFYWE010000193.1 GCA_017558165.1 Bacteroidaceae bacterium | reverse complement strand
TCGCTGATGATTACCGCATAGTGGTGCCACTCGTTGGCTACAACGTAGTTGGACATACTCTTGCCTGTGTAGTTGTTTACGGTGGTGTGCATTACTCCCTTTGAGTCGGTCTTTATCATGAATGTGGATGCCGATTCACCAAGGCCAAGGCAGTTGTCGCTGAGGGCGTCGGGGCACATCCACCACTCGACGGTGATGATGCTTCTCTTGCCCGAGAAACCGTTTGTGGTTGCCGTTACCTTGGCATTATCACGGTCGCTGAAGCTGAGGCCGTTCTTGCTGTCGGCGTTGCATACGATGAGTCCGCGTTCGCGTGTGTAGCTGCCTGTACCTACCTCGTTGCTTGCGTTGAGTGTTACATTATATACACCGCACGCTGTTGGGGTGAAGCTGGTGTTGCGTCCGTTGATGACATAGCAGTTCTTGCTGCTCTCGACAATCCACTCCCATGCCGACGGGCTGTATGTAGACTCGTCCTTGAGGTAGGTCTTCTCGCCCTTGAGGATGACTGCAGGGTTGATGCTGAATGCCGCAACGGGCTCCGACTCAAGAATCTGTATGTCGAGGCTCGATGTCGCGCTCTTGCCGCTTGTCAGTGATGTCACCTTGAGTGTCGCAACCTGCTTGCCCTTGGCCTTGTACACTGCGCTTGCGTGCAGGCCTGTGAAGTGCTCCTGCTCGGCGCCGGGGAATGTCCACTCGTAGAGCTGGCCGTATGCGGGGTTGTCAACTATGAAGTGTACCTTCTCGCCCATGACGATTGGATCCTTGCTTGCGTGGAATGTAGCGTCGATAGGCTTCTCGGCAAGTACGTTCACCGTGATCTCGTCGGTTGCCTTGCTGCCCTCGCTGTCCTCAACGGTTACTGTGACCTTCTGCTCACCGGCGTTCTTGAATGTCACTGTCGGCTTGATGACGCTGAGGTTGCTTATGCCTGCGTCCTCGATGTTCCAGTAGAGCTTCTTTGCAGCGTCGCTGTATGCCGCTGATAATGTGACGGGGGTGCCTGCATATACATTGCCGTTGATGGCGTTGATTGTAGCCGAGAGCTCGGCTGTGCTGTTGCCGAATGTCTCATTGCTGTCGTCAAGGCTGTAGCTGCTGTTGAGGAGGCGTGCGTGGTTGCCGCCGACGTAGTCGCGCAGCTTCTCCTCGCCGTCAACGGTGATGAGCTGGCCCTTGTAGTAGCCAATGAGTCCCTCGGGCATGAGGTCGCCGTGGAACTGTGCCTGGTAGCTTGCCTTGATCTCGGCCGCTGTACGTGCCTTGTCCCAGAAACGGATCTCGTCGAAGCTACCGTCGGTGTAGTTGTTGTTCGATGATGTCGCGGTGAACACGAACTCGCCGAATCCGCCGATACCACTGTAACTGTTCGATTTTACAGAGCCCTTCTTCACGCCATTGGCATATACGGTTATTGTGTTGCCCTCTACTACAACGGCAATGTGTCTCCAACGGTTTACCTGCATGGTCGATGCGCCGGTTGTCAAGCGGTTGCTTGTGTCCCAACCTACGGTGAAACCACCGTTGGCCTCGGCGTGCATCATGAATGTGCCCCATCCCGGTCCTGCGCTCTGGTTCCATGCCTTTACGGAGTTAGGCTTGATCCAGAACTCGATTGTGGCGTTCTCGTACTTCTGGTCGAAGATGCCCGGGAAGCCCATACCCGATACTTTGAGGTTGAGTGCCTTGTTCTCGATTTCCTCGGCTACAGGTGCGGTAACGGTTGTCATGTGTGACTCGTTGCCATCGCTGTATACGGCTGTGATACCGAACTGTCCCTCAACCTTTGTTGTCTCGGGGATTGAGTATGATGTAACGTCGGCATTCACGTTGCCTACGAGTGTGCTGCCCTGGTAGATGTTGTACTTCCCGATGGTCTTGCCGCCGTTCACGGGTGCCTCCCATACGAGAGTGTTGCCTGCAAGGCTAACGTTCTGTGGAGCATAGTAAGGCTCGCCGTATACTACAACCGAGATGATGGTCTTGCCACCGGCGTTCTGCACTGTAACACCCTCCGATGGAATGGTGAACGGTGTCTCTACACCGTCGAGATCATGCTCGTAGTCGATGATCGATGCCTCGTGGATCTTACCTGTACCCTGTGCCCAGCTCTTTGTCTCAACAATGAAGAAGTATTTCAATGGCTGGCTCTTGTCGTAGCCTGCGCTAAGGTCGGTGAGGTCATAACCGAACTCCATCGGCTCCTTGTGGAGCTTGCCGTCGGCCCAACGTCCCAGCATAGGTACCTCGGGGGCCGGGTTGGTGTTACCGTAGTTACCGTCACCGGCATACTTGAAGTGCTCGAACGCGATTACGTTGTCGGGCGCTGTTGCGTTGATGTCGGTAGAGATACCTGCCGAGAGCTTGATCTCGCTACGGCGTGAGTACTCCATCTTGAGCTTGATGGTGCGCAATGGACGGTAGTCCTTCCTTACCTTGTATATCTCGGGTGCCCACCAGTTGCCGGCAAACACCTTCTGGCCGTTGACCTCGTTCGATGACGCGCCACCATATGCATAAGGGCGGTAGATGAAGCCGTTGTTGCCCCACCATTCGCCCCATGAGTTCACGATGATCCAGGCACCTGTCTCGTCCTTGTCGGCCTCACCTGCAACGCCGTTGCCGTCGAGGTCGAACTCGATGCGGTCGTCATAACCCACGATGGTGAGGGCGTGGTCAACCTGTGTACCCCATGCCTTGAGGTAGTACTTGCCGTTTACACCGGCTGCCTTGTTGGCCTCGGTGTTGGGAATCCTGCCGTCGTACACGCCGTTGCTGCTGGCAACACCGATACCGCAGATACCGCCGGCCTTGAAGCTTGTGTCGCCGTTGTGGTTCCACAGCCAGTTCTTCACGGCCTCGCGTCCCTCCTCGGTGCCTACATTCAACGGGAAGTTGGCTGGCGGGAGCATCCTGTTGTGCATTGCCTCGAACCACTTGTCGTAGCCCTGCATCCAACCGAAGTTGTTGTCCTCGCAGTCCTGGTTGCCGAAAAGTGAAGAGTATGTCTGTCCGCCGTATGTGGCTGCCGATGGCACACCAATGCTTGTAACGAACTCGTTCTTGCCCGAGTTACCGTTGGTGAGCAACCATACGAAGTGCGAAGGGTAGTAGTTCTCGGGTACCTTACCGTTGAGGTCGCGGTAGGCGTTGAGCTCGTATGTGAACATGTAGCTGATACGTGATGCCGAACCGCATGAACCGCCGTCCTGGTTGAATACAGGAGGGAAGAACTTGAGTTCTGCGTTGTTCACGTATGCCGGACGCTGCTCGGCAGGGACAGCATCGGTGCGTGCCGCGCTGCTCTTCAATGGGCCTGCATACTGCATGAGCGACCAGTCGGGGTTTGTCTCGTCACTGTAGTCGGGGTACTTCTCCCTGTTTACCGTGACCTGTGCGCCAAGGCTCATCGGCAGTGCTACTGCCATGGCCAGAAGGATCTTGAAAAAGTCTTTTCGTTTCATAAGTTTTTTAATTAAGGTTTTCTTAGTTGTTAATATTTAACCTGAGTTCGATATAAGAAATCGTACTGATATTCATTGCGTTTTGTCATCTCGAACGTATGTGAGAGATCTCTTTTCTCACAATATTTTGAGATTCCTCGTCGCTACGCTCTGTCGGAATGACAAATTCACGGTTTAATGAGTTTATATCGAACTCACGTTATTTAGGTAACAATATAGCAGTTGACCCATGTTTCATTTTTGCTGTTGGCATTATCGAAACCTATCGGTTTTCACTTTTCCGCTTTGATAACGCCAACTTGTCGCAACCCACACGGTGCAAACTGCGTCTGCACTGCGTGTGACCTATTGCTGTTGGCATTATCGAAACCTATCGGTTTTCCGTTTTATTCTACGATGATTTCGTCCGTGAACAACCAGCCGCGCTGTGGACCGGTCTTTGCCTGGTAGCGGATGTAGCGTGCGTTGCTCTTTCCGCTCCAGCCGTAGTTCTTGTATGAGAGGCCCTCGTCACGTACCACCTCGTGCTCGATGCGTGCAAGCTCGTTGAACTCAACGCTGTCGCTTGATACCGAGATGACTACCTCGGCTGGGAACCATACCTCGGGGATGCACATCTGCATGAAGTCGGCAGCCACGCTGCTTATCTCCTTCTCCTCGCCAAGGTCGATGACCACGTCGACACCGCCTCTTCTGATGAAGCCCTGCCACTTGTCATCGGTATATGTCCAGCCACCGCGTACACCGTCGGTGAGTGCTGTGGCACCGCCCGCGTTGTATCTCTCGTTGAACTCGGCCATAGGTGCGTATGTCACGCTTTTGCCCTTTGCAAGGTGGTCGGCATCGGTGAGGGTCTCCTTACGTGGGCCGAACTCGTTCTCAAGGTCAAAGGCGTTGTAGCCCTTTGCACGCAGTGTGTTGACAGCCTTGATGGCTCTCTGCCTGAAATTGTCATAGTCGCGCTCTACGGGGTTGCTCCATCCGATCTCGGCAATGGCGAGTATTCGTGGATAGATCATGTACTCCACAAGCTCCTCGGTGGGGATGTACTCTACCCAAAGGTTGCCCTGTACGCCGTAGATGAGCTTTGCCTGCTCCTCGCCAAGGCCCTCGGTGGGGTTGTATGAGTATACCTTCTGCAATGGCATGTATGGGCCGAACGCCATTGGCTGTGTATGTGGGGCGTCCTGGTATGAGTCAAGGTAGCAGTATCCGCCTGGGGTCATGATTGCCTTGTGGCCGCTGTTCACGGCTGCCAGGCCACCCTCGGTGCCTCTCCATGACATCACTGTGGCGTTAGGTGCCAAGCCACCGTCAAGAATCTCGTCCCAACCGATGATCTGGCGTCCCTTGCTGTTCACGAACTTCTCGATGCGGTGGATGAGGTAGCTCTGCAGCTCGTTCACGTCGCTCAGGTTCTCCTCCTTCATGCGCTTCTGGCACAACGGGCAGCTGGGCCATGATGCCTTGCCGGCTTCGTCGCCACCGATGTGGATGTACTTCGATGGGAACAGCTCCATGACCTCGGTGAGCACGTTCTCAAGGAACTCGTATGTCTTCTCGTTACCTACGCAGAAATCGGCCTGCTTGTAGGGTTCGTGTGTACATGAGAGCTCGGGGTATGCGGTGAGTGTCTCCTCGCTGTGTGCGGGCATCTCAATCTCGGGGATGATGGTGATGTATCTGTCGGCCGCGTACTGTACAAGCTCGCGGATGTCGTCCTGTGTGTAGTATCCGCCGTGAGCCTCGGGGCTTCCCTCCTCGGCATAGAGACGGTCACCGAACCACCAGTCCTTCCACAGCTGTTTGCTGCGCCATGCGGCGAATTGTGTCAGGCGTGGATATTTCTTTATCTCGATGCGCCAGCCTGCAGCGTCGGTGAGGTGCAGGTGCAGACGGTTCATCTTGAAGTGTGCAAGGGCGTCAATCTGCTTCTTCACGAACTCCTTGCCGAAGAAGTGACGGCTCACGTCGAGCATCATACCACGGTAGGCGAGCTGTGGCTCATCGGTAATGACGCCTGTAGGTATCGAACCGTTATCGTCAACAAGCTGCAGTATTGTCTGCAAGCCGTAGAAGAGTCCGGCACCGCTCGGCGATGTGACCTTAACGTTCTCCTTGGTAGCCTCAAGGCGGTAGCCCTCGGGTGATGTCAGGCCCTCTACTGCGGCAACCTCAAGCTTGAGGCTCTTCTTGCCGTCGGCGCTGAATGCCAATGGCGATTCCGCCAGGTATGCGGTGAGGATCCTGTTGTCCTCCTCGCCGGCTGCAATCTCAAGCGATACATTGCCGTCAAAGGCGAAACGGCCGCTCTGCAGTTCAACACTCTGTGGCATAGGGAGCAGGTCGCAAGCCACTGTAGCTGGTTCCTGTACGTGCGCGCACGCGCAGAAAAATAAAAGTGCCAATGCACTGATGATGGTCTTTCTCATATATATGAATTGTTTGTTCGCAGTTACTGCAAGTTACGGGTGCGAATATACACAATTTTTAGAAAAAAAAGTCAAATTTATTTGGAAAGTACAAAACCGGTGTTTTATATTTGCAGTGTACTATTAAACTAATACGCTATGATTGAGGTAAGGAATCTATCGTTTTCATATTCAAATGTGAATGTGCTCGATTCAATAAGCACCACCTTTGAGCAGGGCAGGATATATGGCCTGCTTGGCGCAAACGGTGTAGGCAAGAGCACCATGTTCAAGTTGTTGTGTGGTCTGCTCACTACAAAGCAGGGCACCATTGAGATTGACGGTTGTTCCCCTGCGGGGCGCAAGCCGAGCTTCCTGTCGAAGATATTCTATGTGCCCGAGGATTTCGATGGCCCGGACATGTCAATAGCGAACTACGCGGCCGGCGTGTCGCAGTTCTATCCCAACTATGATGCCGCGCTCTTCGCGCGTCTGCTGGGTGAGTTCGAGATTGACGTGACACGCAAGTTCACATCGTTGTCGCTCGGACAGCGCAAGAGGGCAATCCTTGCACTGGCGTTGTCGCTCAGGACCGATTATCTGTTCCTTGACGAGCCTACCAACGGACTCGACATCCCGAGCAAGGCCGAGTTCCGCAAGATGGTGGCCGCGGCAATGGACGAGAACCGCACGATAATCATCTCCACCCACCAGGTAAGGGATGTGGAGAACCTGCTCGACCATATAATGATTCTTGACAAGCGTGCTGTATTGCTCGACAGGAGCGTGAGTGATATACAAAAGGAGTATTGGTTCGATGTGACGGTGAATGCTCCGGCCGATGCCCTTTATGTGGAGCCGGGTCTAGGTGGCTGCTGTTCAATCAGCCGGAACACTACTGGCGAGGAGAGCCGCATAAACATTGAGCTGCTGTTCAACTACATTAACTCTAAAAAGTAAGGAACCATGAACGATACATTTGATTTCGGACGCTTCGGCAAGCTATTCCTCTATGAGTGCAAGAATTACCTGCCGCTTTATATAAAGGGACTCATAGTGTTCTCGGCGTTCATTGCCGCAATGTGGATTGCTACAATCGCATTCGACTTTTCATTCCCTGACAGGAAGGAGGCTATTGCTTTCCTTTACGGTTTGGCTGTATTCCTGTCGCCATATTTCGTGTACAAGAGTGTCAATGACAGGAAAAAGGGCTACAGCTATGCCATGGTTCCGGCAAGTACGCTCGAGAAACTTCTCTCAATGTCGCTTGTCTCGTTCATTGTGGTACCCGTTGCCGTGTATGCGGCACTTACAATGACCGATGCATTCCTTTATATGCTTTCGTGTATGGGAATGGGTCGTTTTACAGGTATCTCGGTCTATAATCCGTTTGTCGCTTTGGCTCAATTCGATGAGCTTCCGTTCGGTAATGCGATGCTTGCCAGCATATGGTCAATATCAACGGGTATGATGTTCAATGCTATCTTCCGCAAGAACAAGATCATTAAGACTGTACTCTTCAATATGGCAGTGAGTTTCTCTATGGTAATCATTGGTGCAGTCGTCACGGCAGGCTTCTCGGCCGAGACATGGAACGAGATTGCTGACTTTTTAAACAACTTCTTCGAAGGCTACACGCCCGAAGAGATGTTTGCACTCTGCAATACTTTATATACCTTTGGCTATCTGTTGGCGATATCTGTTACCCTTACGATAACCTATTTCAGGATAAAAAGAGTAAACTACTGATTTATGGAGTATAACGAACACAAACCCATCTATCTGCAGAACGTTGACCTGATGCAGGAGAAGATTGTGCACGGCGAGTGGCCCGAGGAGGAGCGCATCCCCTCGGTACGTGAGATGGGCGCAATGGTGGGAGTGAATCCCAATACCATAGTCCGCTCCTATCAGCTGCTGGAGTCGCAGGAGATTATCTACAACAAGCGTGGCTTGGGGTACTATGTAAAGAGCGGCGCCGTGGAGCGCATCAGGGAGAACGTCAAAAAGGAGTTCATTGCCAATGAACTGCCGCAGTTCAAGGCCAAGGCAAGGATGCTTGGCATAACCAAAGAAGAACTTATAGAATTGTTATAACTAATAAAGAGAAAGCTATGAAGAACATTTTTGCATTTGGAGTACTTGGCTTGTCACTGATGTTTGCAAGCTGTACGACCGTTGCCCCAGAGGCTGGTGAAGAGGGTGTGAAGGTACATAAGCCATGGATTTTCGGTACCGGTGGTGTTGACATGACACCTGTAGAGACCGGCTTGGAGTATACCTGGCTCTCAACCGATTACGTTATCGTGAACATGTTGCCACAGGCCTATGACGAGGATCTTGACGATGCTACATCAAACGATAACACACTGCTCGATTTCAATACACAGATTCAGTTGCAGGTAAGGGACAATATGTCGCCTGTGCTCATAAAGAACTACGGTATCAACTGGTACAATTCGGTCATCAAGGAGGTGTACCGCAACACCGTACGTGGCTATATATCAAAGTACGGTCCGTTTGACCTCATGAGTAACCGTGAGGTGCTGGATTCAATCAACCTGTTGGTAAAGAGTGATATGCAGAACTATATCACCTTGTTGAGTTCAAAGCAGGGTGAGCTCCCCATTGATGTGGTGAACGTGGTTGTGGGCCGTGCCATTCCTAACGACCGCCAGAAGGCCGAGATGGATGCAACAGCTGCCGCTACACAGGCAAAGCGCACCGAGGAGTCAAAACGTGAAATGCTTGTTGCCCGTGAGGCTGCCGAGCGCCAGCGTGCCATTGCCGACAAGGCATATCAGGAGGAACTTGGCCTGACAACAGACCAGTTCATACAGTTGCGTGCATGGGAAATCATCAAAGAGAAAGATGGTGCAAACATCGATGTACTCTTCAATGCCGATGCCACCAACAAGATGTGGAATGTAAGACGATAAATGGAGTATGAAAAGCAAACAAATCGGTCTGTGGTTATTATTTCAACTGCTGTTAATATCGTGTACCATGTCATTCAGTAAAGAGGTTCATGGTGAGGGAAAGATAACCTCGCTGTCGGTTGAGGCTTTTGCCGATTCAATCTCGGTGCAGGGCGTACAACTTGTTGATGTGCGCACCCCCGACGAGTACAATGCCGGCAACATACCCGGTAGCGTCAATATCGACGTGATGACCGGTCGTTTTGCCGATGAGGCTGCCGCTGTCCTTGACAAGGAACGTACCGTTGCTGTATACTGCCGTAGCGGTAACCGCAGCAAGAATGCCGCCAAGATGCTCTCGATGATGGGCTATAATGTGCTGGAACTTGATAAGGGGTATAATGCGTGGGTGGAAACTGGAAAGTAAACGACTAAAAAGCGAATTTCAGCGTTACGCTTGTCTTAAAAATCCTCATTTACTTCAAAGTAAACTGCGGTTTTTAGGACTTCGCAAGCCTTGAACTTCATCTTTTATTCGTTTCCCTAAGGTGGTTGAAAAGCGAATTTGCCCTTGGCTTTTTGTAATTCCAAGATAAACGATTAATGGCGACCATGCGGCCGCCATTAATCGTTTATCTGCAATAGTATCTTAACCAGTTACCGAAGAGCTTGCGTGCCGTGTGTTGCCACAGGTTCACGGGCTCGTTGGCGGGGTTGTCATCGCGGTAGTAGTTGAGCGGCAGCTCAATGGGCAGTCCCTTTGAGACATCGCGCTTGTACTCTCCGTCGAGCGTGTATAGTGCGTACTCGGAGTGTCCCGTAATGAAGAAGTCGCGTGTGCCCTTCTCCTGCATTATGTACACGCCCGATATGTCGCTCTCCGACAGCAGTTCAATTCTCTCTTCGGCAACTACATCTTCTCGCCTTATCTCAGTGTGGCGGCTGTGAGGCACGTAGATGGTGCTGTCAAAGCCGTCGAACAACGGCAGCTCCGGCTTGGCGATGGTGTGTGGGAAGATGCCGAACATCTTCTTGGGCAGCAGGTGCTTCTGTATACCGAATCTCTGGTACAGTCCGGCCTGTGCGGCCCAGCAGATGAAGAGGGTAGAGGTGACGTGCTCCCTTGCCCAGTTGAAGATGGTGCATAGCTCGGGCCAGTATGTGACCTCCTCATACTCTATCTTCTCAATGGGTGCGCCTGTTATCAGCAGGCCGTCGAAGTGCTTGTCCTTCAACTCGCTGAACGCCCTGTAGTAACGGCTCATATGCTCGGGGTTTGCATGCTTGGGCGTGTGGGTGTCAAGCTTCATCAGGGTGAGCTCAATCTCCTTGTCCGATGTGGCAAGCAGGCGTATGAAGTCGGCCTCGGTGGTCTCCTTCATGGGCATTATGTTGAGCAGGGCTATGCGAAGGGTCTCCGCGGTAGGCTCCTTGAGGATCTCTACCGCGTTGCCCTCGTCAATTACATTTTGCAGTGCAGGCAAGCCTGCAGGTACTTTAAGTGGCATTTCAAATATTGTAGTATGTCATTGTTGGCGTGTGATGACTCAGTAGGTCTTCAGAGATTCTTCGTTTCACTCAGAATGACAAAACGGTGTTTTGTTATCGGTGAGTTCATTAATGAACGAGCCAATGACTTTTCTTTGTTATCGGTGAGTTCAATAATGAACGAGCCAATGATTTTTCTTTGTTATCGGTGAGTTCGTTAATGAACGAGCCAATGGCTTCGCGGATATAATGACATCCTGTTGCCATTTTGAACGTAGTGAAAAATCTCAAATCTCCTTTTGGGGCATCACTGGTCTTGTTTGACAATTCTTACCAAACGTCAAGTCTCTCCTCGGCAGGTACGAACATCGGGCTCTCCTCGGTGATGCCGAATGCGGTGTACCAGTCGTTGATGTGCGGCAGGGTTGCGTTTACTCTCCAACGTGAGAGTGAGTGAACGTCGCTCTTTGTGAGGTTACGTATCTCCTCGTCGCGTACGTGTCCTGCCCATACGCCTGAGTATGCGATGTAGAAACGCTGCTCAGCCGTGAGGCCGTTGATTACAGGCAATGCGTTCTCCTTTGTAGCGTTCTTGAACGCCTGCATTGCGATTGTGAGACCTCCGTGGTCGGCGATGTTCTCACCCAATGTGAGCTTACCGTTTGCATTCAGGCCAGGGAGCACCTCGATCTTGTCGAAGAAGTCCACGATTACCTGTGTGCGCTCGTTGAACTTGGCAGCATCCTCCTCGGTCCACCAGTTCGCGAAGTTGCCGTCCTTGTCGAACTGACGGCCCTGGTCGTCGAATCCGTGTGTCATCTCATGGCCGATTACCACACCTATGGCACCGTAGTTGAACGCGTCGTCCTCCTCCATGTCAAAGAATGGGTACTGGAGGATACCTGCAGGGAAGCAGATCTCGTTTGTAGTAGGGTTGTAGTATGCGTTCACGGTCTGTGGAGTCATGTGCCACTCCTCGCGGTCAACAGGCTTACCCCACTTCTCATCGATGTGCTTCTTCCAACCGAACTCCGCCATGTTGCGGCAGTTCTCGGCGTAGCTGAGTGCAGGGTCAATTGTGAGTGCGCTGTAGTCATCCCACTTGTCGGGGTAACCGATCTTCACTGTGAATGTGTTCAGCTTCTCGTGTGCGGCCTTCTTGGTCTCCTCGCTCATCCACTCCTGGGCGTCGATGCGCTGGCCGAGTGCAATCTGCAGGTTCTTTACAAGCTCGGTCATGCGCTCCTTGGCTGCAGGTGGGAAGTGCTTTGCAACGTAGAGCTCGCCGATGATGTCGCCCAATTCGCCGTCAACGGCTGTGAGCGCGCGCTTCCAACGTGGCTGCTGTACCTTCTTGCCGCTCAATACGGTGCCGTAGAATGCGAATGTCTCGGCCTCGATCTCGTCGGTCAACTCGTTCGATGTAGAACGGATGATTCTCCACTCAAGATAAGCCTTGAGGTCGTCGAGCGGGCACTCGTTGATGATTGCCGCAACCTCCTTGATGGCCTCTGGGTGTGCAAGGTTCAGGACCTCGATACCGTTGATGCCAAGGATGCTGTAGTACTCGTCCCAGTTGATGCTTGGGATGGTGTTCTTGAGCTCGGCGTATGTCATCTTGTGGTAGCTCTTGAGCGGGTCGCGACGCTCCACACGGCTCAGGTGCTTGGCTGCGATGCGTGTCTCGATGCCAAGTACAGCCTCCATCTTCTTCTGTGCCTCGTCAGCTGTAAAGCCGTGGAGCTTGAACATGTTCACCACGTACTCCTGGAACTTCGCACGGATGTTGAGTGTAATCTCGTCGTTGTCGCTGTAGTACTCCTTCTCGGGGAGTGAGAGACCGCCCTGGTACAGGCCGAGCTGGTTGCTGTTGCTGTCCATGATGTCGGTGCCGATACCGGTGCCGAAGAAACCGCCGATACCCACGCGGTTGTTCTTGGCCACCAATGGGATGATCTCGCTCTTTGCCTTTATGGCTGCCACCTCATCCATCAGAGGCTTCACGGGAGCAGTGCCCTGTGCGTTGCGTGTGGTGCTGTCCATGACCATATTGTAGAGGTCGCCCACCTTCTGCGCGTTACTGCCTGGCTCGCTCTGCTTGGCTGCCTGCTCAAGCACGAGCTCCTTCAACTGCTCCTTGCTCTTCTCGCGCAAAGCGTCGAACTGGCCGTAACGTGCATACTCGTCGGTCAAGGGGTTAGCGTCCTGCCATCCGCCAGTGGCGTAACGGAAGAAATCGGTACCGGGGTCCTGGGTTGTGTCCAGGTTTGCCATCAATTTAGTCTCCATAGTCTCGTTTGTTGTGCACGCGCCAAGGCTCAAAGCCACCGCCGTGCAGATAAATAACTTTTTCATATTCTTTGAATTATAATAATCATATTCGGGCCCTTAAGGTCTTTAGAGTCCTTAAGGTGGTAATATTACAGGCTGTCGAGCTCCTCCATACTCTTCTCCCACTCGGCGACAGCATCATCAAGCTGTTTCTTTAGTGTGGCGTATTTGGTGAAGTTCTCCTGTGTGCTTCCTTCGGCTGTGCTCATCACGGCCTCGAGTGCAGCTATGGCTCCCTCGAGCTCGTTTATCGCATTCTCGTTGTCCTCGACCTTCTTCTCCAGCTTGCGGCGCTGTTTCTGCAACTGCTTCTCGGCCTCGTAGCTCAGGCGGTTCTCGTTCGCAGGCTTCGGTGCCTCGTTCTGCTGTGTAGGGCTCTTGCTCAGTGCCAACGCCTCGTTTATGTTGCTTGCATTCTTCTTCGCAAGGTAGTCGTATATACCGCCAAGATGCTCGCGTACCTTTCCGTCGCCGAACTCATAGACCTTGGTCACCAGGCCGTCAAGGAACTGACGGTCGTGGCTCACGATGATTACCGTTCCGTCAAAGTCGCGTATGGCATCCTTGAGCACATCCTTCGACTGCATGTCGAGGTGGTTGGTAGGCTCGTCAAGGATGAGCAGGTTCATCTGCCTCAACAACAGGCGTATCATTGCCAGACGGCTTCTCTCGCCACCCGAGAGTACCTTCACGGGCTTGTCCGATGCCTCTCCGCCGAACATGAATGCGCCAAGGATATCGCGTATGCGCAGGCGTATGTCACCGGTCGCAACGTTGTCGATTGTCTGGAACACGGTCAGGTTCTCGTCGAGCAACTGTGCCTCGTGCTGTGCAAAGTAGGCGGTCTCCACGTTGTGGCCAATTGTGATGTCGCCGTCAAAGCCCAGCTCTCCAAGTATACAGCGTACCAGCGTGGTCTTTCCCTCGCCGTTGCGTCCCACAAAAGCGACCTTTTCACCGCGGTTTATGGTGAAATTCACTCCGCTGAAAACCGTGTGCTCACCGAAACTCTTTGCCACGCCGTCGCAAATGACAGGGTAGTTGCCACTGCGTGTAGCAGGGGCGAATTTCAGTCTCAGACGGCTTGTGTCCTCCTCGTCAATCTCAATGGGCACCATCTTCTCGAGCTGCTTTATGCGGCTCTGTACCTGCACGGCCTTGGTCGGCTTGTAGCGGAAACGCTCGATGAACTCCTTGGTGTCGGCAATCTCCTTCTGCTGGTTCTCATATGCCCTCAACTGCTGTTCCCTGCGCTCCTTGCGTGCCTCCATGAACTTGTCGTATGGCAACCTGTAGTCATAGATGCGTCCGCAGGATATTTCTATCGTACGGTTGGTTACCGCGTTAAGGAAAGCACGGTCATGGCTCACCAGCAACACGGCGTTGCCACTGCGTGCCAGGAACTGCTCCAGCCACTGGATACTCTCGATGTCGAGGTGGTTGGTAGGCTCGTCAAGCAATAGAATATCGGGGTGCTGAAGCAACAGCTTCGCCAGCTCAATGCGCATGCGCCATCCACCGCTGAACTCCCTTGTGGGGCGTGTGAAGTCCTCGCGTGCGAATCCGAGTCCGGTGAGCGCGCGCTCAATCTCCGCCTCGTAGTGGCTACCGCCCATCATTGTGTACTGCTCGTTCAGGTGGGTGTACTCGTCAATGAGCTTGTGGTACTCCTCGCTCTCATAGTCATTGCGCTCGGCAAGCTCGTTGTTCATCCTCTCCAGGCGCGCCTCCATCTCATGTATGTGCTCAAACGCCAGTTCGGCCTCCTCGTATACCGTGCGGCCGTCGGTGTGGTGCATTACCTGTGGCAGGTAGCCTATGGTGAACTCCTTTGGCTTTGATATGGCGCCCTCCGTTGGCGACTGCAGGCCGGCAATGATCTTGAGCAATGTACTCTTTCCCGCACCGTTCTTGCCCACCAGCGCAATCCTGTCGCGCTTGTTGATGATGAAGCTGACGTCGCGCAGCAGGTTGGTGCCGCCAAAATCCACTCTTATGTTATCGATCGAAAGCAAAATTCCTTATTGTTTTATGTGTGTCAAATGTAAGATTCTCTGTTGCCGCGTAATCTGTGGCAGAACTGCAAAGTTACATTTTTTTTTGGTGTGTCAATGTGTTTGGTGCCAAATATGATAATTATTCGCCCCAACGCTTTGCGGGCACGGAAATAATGCCTATTTTTAAGGAATATTTTACGGATAATCAATAAATCCCATTTTATATGAAAAAAATCTTTACTCTAATCGCAGTCATGGTGCTCTCATGTGCGGGTGTCTTTGCCCAGGGAACATCTGACGTTACAGGCAAGACCCGTTACATGACAATGAAGGACGGACAGGTGATAGCTATCCCTGAGAAGTATATCCTTGCCGAGAAGGAAGAGAGCGGTGTCGTTGTCCTCACACTTGAGGGTGGCAAGACATTCACCTATTCCGCATCCAATGTAGAAAGCCAGAGTGACAGCTATGATGTCACAGCCTACAAGTTGAACTCGTTCGCCTTCACCCATGAGGACAACGACCAGGTGTATGCCGATGTTGAGGCTACCATCAAGGAAGAGGGCGATACCGTGTATGTCAGTGCCAACGTGCCTGTTATCGGCAAGCGCCTGCGCCCCGCCTTCACCGTTGGCGAGGGTACCACAATGTGGGTGGGTGCCGAGCAGCAGGTAAGCGGCCAGAGCAGCCAGCGCTATACCACTCCTGTGGTGTATACCATTGCCGAGCCCGAGCACTGGATATACAGCGTTACCGAAATCAAGGCCGAGGAGCCCGAGAAACCATCAGAGCCCGAGGTTCAGGAGGGTTGGGTCGACACAAAGCTCGACATCTCAAAATACACCACAACCAATGCCCCAAGCAACTATTCCGATGATCTCAGCAACATCTGGGACGACAGCGAGGCAACCTACTACCACTCGACCTGGGGCGACGGCTACTACCAGAAGCTCACCTGGGTCAACGGCGGTTATTATGGCGACGGTGTCACAGAGTGGCCTTACATCGAGATAGAGCTTGCCGAGGCGCTTGACGTCTTCTGTCTCTCATATACTACATCAAGTCAGGACAACCGTTTCCCGCTGGGATGGCGCATCACTGCGTTGAACGCCAACACCGGCAAGTGGGACGAGATTGATGTCCTTACAGCCGAGGAGGATGGCCTGCCCGAGAAGTATCTTCAGAAGTTCGTCACTCCACGCTATGAGCTCGGCGATGACTATACAGCCATTCGTCTTGAGCTCACAAAGGCCTCTTACAAGAACTACCTTGTAATCGGCGACCTTTCGTTGTACAGCTGCAAGTATGTGCAGCCGGCCGACAAGGATAACGGCGATGAGGAGCCCGGGGTCTCTGCCGACCCTGACAAGGTTGGTGATTTCATACCGTTCGGCCGTCCATGCAAGGTAAGTGTCAACTACCTCACCGACAACGCTACAGGCGATTACAAGATACCTACTGTGTATATCACATTCGGTGACGGTGTAAGCTGGAACAGCTCACAGTGGATCGGTCAGACCTTGTACGACGAGCAGGGTAACGCATATAACACCAAGGAGGAGTGGATAAAGGATTGTACATTCCGTCTTGACGGTGCCGGCGTATGGCCCGATATCGAGACCGTTGAGGGCTGCGAGGTCCGTGGCCGTGGTAACAGTAGCTGGAGTTGGAGCTACATGAGCAAGAACCCATACCGCATCAAGTTCCCCAAGAAGCAGAAGCAGGCTCCGTTCAACCTCACGAAGGACCGCCAGTGGGTGTTTATCGCCAACAAGCAGAACGGCTCAATGATAACAAACTCAATTGCACAGAAGGTTGCTGCAATGGTCGACGGCGAGGCTCTCTGCCACATGATTCCTGTTGACCTCTACATCAACGGTCACTACCGCGGTTCATACTGCTTCACCGAGAAGATTGGTATTGCCGACAACAGCGTGGCAATCGATGAGGCTACAGGCTGCTTGCTCGAGCTCGATGACTACTACGACGAGAATTTCAGGTTCAGGGACAACACCTACTACCTGCCGGTCAACGTCAAGGATCCCGATTTCAGCGAGGAGGACGAGGAGCGCGTCGTTACCTTCGATGCAATCCAGCAGTCAGTCAACAACATGACCAACACCCTCTACTGGAATGGCGACATCACACAGCACATCGATATGGAGTCATGGGCAAAGTTCTGGTTGGTAAATGACCTTGTGCGCAATGTCGAGACCTATCACCCGAAGAGCTGCTACCTCTTCAACGAGGATGTTGTTGGCGGCGCCAAGTGGAAGTTCGGTCCCGCATGGGATTTTGACTGGGCATTCGGCTACGAGGAGACATATTCTTACTTCTATTCAGGAGCTACCGAGGACCTCTACAGCAAGCGTTCAGGCAAGGCCGGCTACAACTTCTATAACGACTTGCGCAACACCGTTGCCGGCAAGCGTGCATATTATAAGGAGTGGCTCGACTTCGTTGCCGAGGGACGTATCGACGAGCTCACCGAGTATATTGCCGATTATACCGATTTCGCCCTGTTGAGCATTGCCCATAACAACGATGCTAACGTCAGCGAGAAGAACAGCACCGACTATGCGGCACAGGTCGGTCGTAGCCAGCAGTGGATGAGAGACCGTGCCGAGTTCATCATGAACGGCCTCACCAAGTACGACGATATCAGCTCGGGCTACGAGATTCCCGAGGATTTCGGCAAGCCACTCGAGGCGCTTCTCATCGTGGATGCCCTTCACCAGGATTTTGCTCCCGAGTTCGAGGAGTATGCATCCGTTTCGTACGTCCGTGGTATGACCGAGGGTGTCTATGGAACAGTTGTGCTCCCGTTTGCTCCTGATGCCGAGAGTCTTGAGAACTATGCATTCTATGCGTTGAGCGAGGCAGGCGACGGCTACATCAGGTTCGAGGAGGTTGCCGAGCCTGTGGCAAACATGCCATACCTTTATACGCTGCGTGAGGGCAAGGAGAATACACCAGTTACAGGTGGCTACACCGTTATCTCAACAACAGCCGGCAAATCTTCTGTCGACGGTTGGGAGACCATCGGTTCATTCTTCAACAAGACCCTCAGGACAGGCAACAACAAGTACTACATGTTCTCGGCCGAGGACGGCAACCTCGCCAAGGTGGCCGACAGGACAGAAGTTTTGCCATACCGTGCATACTTCAGGAACAACAGCGCAGTTGACGAGACGCTCTGTGTTTACATCGGTGACGAGGTATGCTCTATTAAGGTTCCAGGTGAGGATATCGAAGGCTTTGGCACGGAGCACATCTATGATGTCTATGGTCGCCGAGTTCTGGAGCCAGTCAAGGGCAAGATTTATATCGTGAACGGCAAGAAGGTTATCTTCTAAACCACAGGTTCGCATTCAATTATCATAAGGTGAAGGGCAATTCGTTGTCTTTCACCTTAGTTTTATGGTGTATCTTCTCCTTATATATAAGGTTTCTGTGCAATGGCAGAAAATTTTATAATTTTTTCAAAAAAAAGAGCAAAAAACTTTTGTGGTTTATAAAATGTTTGTATATTTGCAATGATTTCAGAAATGAAAAACAAAAACAATGTAAAACAGAGGTAAAAATGGAAGTTTCAAGAGCCGATTTAAAACAGGAACTCATAGCTGCCGGCATACGTCCATCGGTGCAGCGCCTGGCTATTTTTGAGTACGTTCGCCAGAGCTGTCAGCATCCAACAGCCGAGGTTGTTTACGAGGCGCTGTGCGACGAGCTTGGTTCACTGTCGCTGACAACAGTCTACAACACCCTAAAACTCTTTGTCGATGCAGGACTCATCTCAATGCTCACCATTGACGACACGTTCCGCTGTTTCGACGGCAACCGCAAGGATCACGCACACTTCCGTTGCAACAAATGCGGCTGCATAGTCGACCTCAAGATGAAGAACGAGTTCGTGACACTTGTCGAAGGGCTCCAGGGCTATGAGATAACCGATGCCCAGCTCTACCTCAAAGGCCTCTGTCCACATTGTTGTGTAAAGAAATAATACAAATAAACAGAATATCAACAACTAAAAAAACAATACAATTATGAAAAAGTACATTTGTTCAGTATGCGGTTATATACACGAGGGTGAGTCAGCTCCAGAGCGTTGTCCAATGTGTAAGGTTCCATCAGAGAAGTTCAACGAGTTGCAGGAGGGCCCCATCCAGTTCGTTCAGGAGCACGTCATCGGCGTTGCCAAGGGATGCGACGAGGAGATGATCAAGGATCTCAACAACCACTTCATCGGTGAGTGCACAGAGGTTGGTATGTATCTTGCAATGAGCCGTCAGGCCGACCGCGAGGGGTACCCCGAGATTGCCGAGGCTTTCAAGCGCTACGCATGGGAGGAGGCTGAGCACGCTGCCAAGTTCGCCGAGCTTCTTGGTGACTGCGTATGGGATACAAAGACAAACCTCGAGAAGCGTATGAACGCCGAGGCTGAGGCCAACAGCGACAAGTATCGCATCGCGAAGCGCGCTAAGCAGCTCGACCTCGATGCTATCCACGATACTATACATGAGATGGCAAAGGACGAGGCTCGTCATGGCAAAGGCTTCGAGGGTTTGTTCAACCGCTACTTCAAGTAAGGGGTATTTAATAAGTAAAGGCTCCACGTTTGTGGAGCCTTTTATCGTTATATTTCAGATAATCTTACAGCCATAACAGGATACTCTTTGCCTCCCGTTATGGCTGTAAGATCTATTTTATCGGTGCTTCTCGCGACCTGTTGCTGCCGGCGTCATCTTTACTTGAACTGTGCTGTCATCTGCAAGGCTGTCTTTTTTGCATTGTCTATCTGTTTTGACAGCGCATTGTCGAAGCGCTGTGCCATCATCTGCAATGCTGTCACTGCGCATTGACAACATTTTCTTTCCGCAACTCACACGGCACTACTGACGCATTGCTGCGCGTGACCTATTGCTGGAAATGTTGTCTGTATGCCATCATCTGCAAGGCAGTGATGGCACATTGAACAATGTTTGCTGTTGGCGCCCCGCACGGTGTGACTTTGCCACACTTCGTGCGACTATTCGCCGCTTACATTGTCGGAGTGCTGTTACTTGAACTGTGCTATCATTTGCAGCGCGGTAACAGCACACTCATCGCCTTTGTTGCCAAGGCGGCCACCGCTGCGCTCCTGGGCCTGCAAGAGGTTGTTGGTAGTGATTAGACCGAAAATGACAGGTGTGTTGTACTCTACATTGAGCTTTGACAGGCCTGCTGTCACGCCTTCGCATATGTAGTCGAAATGTGGTGTGTCGCCACGAATAACGCAACCGATGGCAATGACGGCATCATAGTTGCCGCTCTTTACCATCTGTGATGCTCCATAGATAAGCTCGAAGCTGCCAGGTACGCTGGCGAGGGTGATGTCGCCCTCTTCAACGCCGTTGTCAAGGAGGGTCTTCACTGCGCCGTCACGCAGGGCGTATGTTATCTCGTCATTCCACTCGGCATATACTATGCCTACACGGCGTCCTTTGCCGTTCGCGACCTTAGTGGGGTCGTAGCTTGAAAGGTTCTTGAGTTCTGTTGCCATAATTGTTTTTTATGAAAAAGGCTGTCGCATACAAGTATGTGACAGCCTTGTGTTATCAGTCAAGTGACAATGGTTTACTTTGCAGAGTTGAGCTGTCTCTCGATCTCGCCTGTGAGAACGAGTACGCAGCTTGGGTACTCCTTCTTGATTCGCTCATAGAGCTCTACGGCCTTCTGGCTGTTGCCCTGCTGCTCGTACATAGCAGCCGCGTCTCTGAGGCAGAATGGAGTAACGGCCTCGTTGTTTGCGCTGTTGGCAGCGTCAAGGATGAGACTGAGCGCCTTGTCGGCGTTGCCTGTGTGTGCATAGCAGTTACCGAGGGCGTGCTTTACCTTCTGCGCAACGATAGCGTCGTCACCGTTGAAGTCGCTGAGGTATTCGATAGCCTCCTCGTAGTTCTCCATCTTTGCCAATGCGAGGCCTGCGTATGCCTTTGCAAGGTTTCCAGCGTCTGTGTTGCCGTACTCCTCTGCAATTGCCTTTGTTCCGAGGTTGATGCCGTCGCCGTCAAGTGACTCGGCGTAGTTGCCTGCCTCGAAGTTGTACACTGCGGTTACCATAGCCTTGCTTGCCTCCATGTTCTGTGGCTCAAGGATGAAGTGCTTGTGTCCAAGGTATGCTACAATAATCACTACAATAGCCAACACAGTACCTGTGATTGCCTTCTTGTTCTTGAGGACGAATGCCTCTGACTTGCCAAGTACCTCGTCTGCGAGGATTGGTGTCTCGTTCTGTTTTTTGCTCATATTATTATTTTTTTTAGTTTATCGTTTGTTTATTGTGCGCGGTGTATATGTGCGCAATATCCAATATTGTGCAAAAATAATCAAATTATTGTTTGCTTGAAAATTATGGGTGTTTTTTTTGTCCTTTTGTGGATTTATATGCTGTTTTGTGCCTATCTTTGAACTGCATAACAGGCCCATTATGAAAATAAACAGGATATCACTACTAAACTACAGGAACTTGCGCGAGGTGAACGTCTCTTTCTCGCCAAAGATAAACTGCCTCATCGGTAGCAACGGAATGGGAAAGACCAATCTGCTGGATGCGGTGTACTATCTATCGTTTTGCAAGAGCACCGTGACGGTGTCCGATAACTCGAACATCCTGCACGATGAGCCTTACTTCATGCTTCAGGGCTTCTATGTGAGCGACAGTGGGATTGAAGAGGAAATATCATGTGGCTTGAAGAGGGGGGACAAGAAGCAGTTCAAGCGTAACGGCAAGAACTATGAGCGCCTGTCGGACCACATCGGCTCCATTCCGCTGGTGATGGTTTCCCCTGCCGACAATGAGCTTATTGCGGGTGGTAGCGAGGAGCGTCGTCGTTTCATGGACGTGGTGATATCGCAGTATGACAAGGAGTACCTATCGGCGCTCATACGTTATAACCGTGCCTTGCAGCAACGAAACGTGATGTTGCGTGGCGAGTATGCCCCCGATGGCGAGATGATGTCCCTCATTGAGGAAATGATGGTTGCCGAGGCTGTGCGCATACATGCCGGACGCAGGCAGTTCGTGGATGAGTTGGTACCCATTTTCTCGCAGTTCCACAACGCGATAACGGGCGACAGCGAGCAGGTTAGCCTGCGCTACCGTTCGCACATGAATGATGAGGACCTTGGTGCCTTGTTGGCGGCTTCGCGCGCCGATGACCGCAACTTGGGCTACACCTCAAAGGGTGTGCACCGCGATGAACTGGTGATGCAGTTGGGCGGTTATCCCATAAAAAAGGAGGGCTCGCAGGGGCAGAACAAGAGTTTCCTTGTGTCACTGAAGCTCGCGCAGTTCGATTTTCTGCGTCGCAAGGGTGGCGAGACTCCATTGCTGTTGCTTGATGACATCTTTGATAAGCTGGACAGCGGTAGGGTAGAGCAGATTGTGAACCTTGTATCGGGCGACAGCTTCGGGCAGATATTTATCACGGATGTCAACCGTGAACACATCGATGCCATACTTGACCGCATTGACAGCGGGTATAGGCTCTTCGAGGTAAAGAAGGGTGAAGTGGAACTGTTGAAAGAGAAGGATGTATGAAACGTGGTGAGATAAAATCAATTGCCGACCTCGTGAGGCTGACTTGCCGCGAGGAGGGGCTGGAGACGCCGCTGAACGAGTACCGTCTGATACAGGCCTGGTCACAGGTGCTGGGCAGTGCCGTACAGATGTATACCAAGGAACTGAAGATATACAATCAGGTGCTTTTCGTGAAGGTGACCTCATCGGTGCTTCGCCAGGAACTGCTCATGAACCGCAAGTCGCTTGTCAAGAGGCTAAATGACCATGTGAAGGCACAGGTCATCACGGATATCGTGCTCAGGTAAATCAATGAACTTATTTATGTATATGTTGGTTTGTAAGGTGTGACAGTACAC
Source organism: Bacteroidaceae bacterium (assembly GCA_017558165.1). Taxonomy (GTDB): domain Bacteria; phylum Bacteroidota; class Bacteroidia; order Bacteroidales; family Bacteroidaceae; genus HGM04593. The sequence continues at coordinate 11,885 of JAFYWE010000193.1, read as the reverse complement.
TTTATTGGCTAACAAGGGGCTGCGGCTGTCGCGATTGCGGGCTGTGGCCCGTGACTGCATCCGCGGCTATATAAATTTGTGGATATGCGCTATCGGGATGTAAAGTTCAGACTTGTGTTGTTGAGTTTCCTGCAGTTTGCTGTGTGGGGTGCCTATCTCACTTCTATGGGACGCTACTTGGGTAGTGTGGGAATGGGTGGCAGTATCGGGTGGTTCTATTCGGTGCAGGGACTTGTGTCGATATTCATGCCTGCCATTGTGGGTGTTGTTGCCGACCGTTGGGTGCCGGCACAGCGTATGCTTGCATTGTGCCACGCGGTGTCGGCTTTCTTGATGGCTGTGACGGGATACATCGGGATGCTTGAGGGTAGCGACGTGCTGTTTGATGACATATTCTGGACGTACGCTCTGGCAGTGGCTTTCTATATGCCTACTTTGGCACTGTTCAACTCTGTGTCGTACAGCGTGCTCGGGCGTGCTGGGTTGGACACAGTGAAGGCTTTCCCGCCCATAAGGGTATTCGGTACGGTGGGCTTCGTGGTGTCAATGCTGCTGGTGGATGTCACGGGATTTCAGGACAATTACAGCCAGTTCTTTGCCTCGGCTGTCTGGGGCGTGATTGTTGCTGTGTACTCATTGACGTTGCCTAATTGTCCGGTCGCTGTGGGTGAACGTAAAAGGTCGCTGGTGTCAATGTTAGGGCTAGATGCCTTCGGGCTGTTCCGTAACCGCAGAATGGCGCTGTTCTTCCTTTTTTCTGTCTTGCTTGGTGCTGCATTACAGGTGTCCAACGGCTTTGCCAATACCTACATAAAGGGCTTCGGCTCAATGGAGGAGTATGCAGGCACATTTGCGGTGGAGCATACCAACGTGCTCATTTCGCTCTCGCAGTTGTCCGAAATAGTGTGCATACTGCTTATACCGTTCTTCCTGAGCCGTTTCGGTATCAAACGGGTAATGGTGATGGCCATGGTCGCATGGGTGTTCCGCTTCGGTTTCTTTGCCTTGGGTAACCCGGCGATGCCGGGGGTGTTGCTGTTCATCCTGTCGATGCTGGTATATGGCGTTGCATTCGATTTCTTCAATATCTCGGGCTCGCTGTTCGTGGACAAAGAGGTGCCGGTTGGTTTGCGCTCGAGTGCACAGGGGCTGTTCATGCTCATGACTAACGGTCTGGGGGCGTCGGTGGGTGTGGTGGCGGCTCAGGCGGTGGTGGATCATTTTACCCTTGGTCAACTCTGTTTCGCGGGTTGGCCGTCGGCATGGTTCGTCTTCGCGGGTTATGCTCTTATGGTGACAGTTCTGTTTGTTCTGCTTTTCAAGGAGAAAAAAATGGCGTGAACGGCCAGTGATAATTGAAAAAATCCTATTTTTGTATCTTTGATTGATTTTACAGAGATTACAGGATTATGGTAGAGCTTTATGTGGCTGATATAATGTCCAAGGTGTCGGACCGCCGTGCCCAGGTGCTGGTGCTGCAGGAGAAGGATGGACTGCGCAAGATCATAGTTGCGTTGGGCTTCGTGGAGACCCAGGCTATCGTGTTTGCCCTGCGTGGCGTGGACCCGGGACGTCCTCTTACTCATGACCTCTTCGGCTCGTTGTCCGGAGCGTTCGGCATTGAACTGCAGTATGTACTCATTGACAGCATAAACGACGGCACGTTCCACGCGAAGCTGCACTATGTGATGGGCGATGAGGTAAGGGATATCGATTCGCGCACCAGTGACGCGGTGGCAATAGCGTTGAGGGCCGGGGCACCCGTATACATTGATGATGAACTGCTCAACCGTATGTGCATACGTGACGAGAATAACGGGGCTATATCAATCCCTATTACTGCTGCCGATGAGGATACGTTGCGCACGGCAATGGAAAATGCCGTGAAGACCGAGAACTATGAGCTGGCGATGAAACTGAAAGAGGAGATTGAGTCGCGTCACGCTTCGCAGGTTGTAAACAAGGATAATGAAGAACACGAATAATTATGGCACTATTTTATGTACATGATATTGCCGGGAGATGGGAACTCTCGGAGGAGGAGGCCACACATGCGTTGCGCGTGTTGCGCATTGCCGTTGGTGATGCACTTGATATAACTGATGGTTGTGGTAATCTATACAGGACCGAGGTGGCTTCGATAACAGGTAAGCATTGCTATGTGAAGGCTGTGGAGCCGACACCCGTGCCCAAGAACTGGAACGCAAGGTTCCATCTTGCGATAGCTCCTACAAAGAATATGGACCGCATCGAGTGGCTGGCCGAGAAGGCTACGGAGATAGGGCTTGATGCCATCACGTTCCTGAACTGTCGCTTCTCGGAGCGCAAGGTGGTGAAGTGTGACCGCGTGGAGCGCATCGTGGTATCGGCAATGAAGCAGTCGCTCAAGTACTGCAAGCCTGTGGTGGGCGAGATGACCGATTTCAAGCGCTTTGTGGCCGAGGAGCGTCCCGGTGCCAAGTTCATTGCGCACTGCCATGAGGGTGAGAGGGTGCTGTTGAAGGAGGTGATGCAGGCCGGCGAGGATGTCACATTGCTTGTGGGTCCCGAGGGTGACTTCAGCCCCGAGGAGGTTGAGATTGCTATAAAGGCGGGATACAGGCCTGTTAGCCTTGGAAGTTCGCGTCTGCGTACCGAGACCGCCGGTCTGGTAGGATGCCATACATTCATTCTAAAGAACGAAATCTGATGTTCAGATATTTCATATATTTCTCATACGACGGTGCGGCGTACCACGGCTGGCAGGTACAGCCTAACGCCATTACCGTTCAGCAGGTGCTTGAGGAGGCTCTCGCCAAGCTCGTGCGCCAACCAGTCCCGCTTGTGGGTGCAGGGCGTACCGATGCCGGCGTGAATGCCGCATGCATGGTTGCTCACGGTGATTTCCCCGCTGAACTCGATACCCGTCAACTGGTATATAAGCTGAACAAGATCCTGCCACCCGACATTGCCGTGAGCGATGTACGCAGGGTGAAGGACGATGCGCACGCGCGCTTCGATGCCCTCTCACGCAAGTACAACTATCGCGTGGTGACGGCCAAGTCCCCATTTGCGCGTAAGTATGCATGCAGGGTGATGCCGGGCATTGACTTCGAGGCGATGAACCGTGCTGCCTGCGTGCTGTATGAGTACAGTGATTTCACCAGTTTCAGCAAACTGCATACCGATGTCAAGACCAACAACTGCAAGGTCACCTTCGCGCAGTGGCGTCAGGTGGGCGAGTGCGAGTGGGTCTTTGAGATTGAGGCCGACCGTTTCTTGCGCAACATGGTGCGTGCCATAGTGGGTACGTTGCTGTTGGTGGGGCGCGGCAAGATGACGCTCGATGGCTTCAGGGCTGTGATTGAGAACAAGGCACGCGGGGAGGCTGGTGACTCGGCAATGGGCGAGGCACTTTTCCTTGTGGATGTGAAATACCCAGATAGCATATTCCTATGATGTGGGCGTTGCTTGCTTTCATGTCGGCGGCTCTACTGGGCTGTTACGACTTCTTCAAGAAGGTGTCGCTCAAGGACAACTCCGTGATTGCGGTGCTTTTCCTGAACACGCTATTCTCGACCTTGCTTTTCATGCCGTTCATTGTGCTGTCGCGCACGGGCGTGATTGTAGAGGGGCCGCTGTATGTGCCAGAGGCTGGTCTTGGTACGCATATGCTGCTCCTGCTCAAGGCTGTGATTGTGCTGAGCTCATGGCTATGCGGTTACATCGGCATAAAACATCTGCCCATAACCATAGTATCTCCCATACAGTCTACACGTCCTGTAATAGTGTTGCTGGGTGCATTGTTGCTCTTCGGTGAGACACTGAACCTGTACCAATGGATTGGTGTACTGATAGCTATCCTGTCAGTTTTCCTGCTCAGCCGTAGCGGAAAGCGTGAGGGTATACACTTTACCAGCAACCGTTGGGTTGCATTCGTGGCGCTTGCGGCCTTGTTCGGTGCTGTGAGCGCGCTTTATGACAAGTTCCTGATGCGCTCCTTGGAGCCCATCCTGGTGCAGTCGTGGTTCAATCTGTACCAATGTGTGCTGATGGGTGGACTTGCTCTATTGCTTAATGCCTTGTGGCCGGCTCAACGTGGTCGTAAGTTCCACTGGAGTTGGGCAATACCCATGACCTCGCTCTTCCTTGGCTTTGCCGATTTCTGTTACTTTTCGGCATTGGCTCAGGATGGTGCGCTCATAGCAGTAGTGTCCATGATCCGCAGGGGTAGTGTGGTAGTGTCGTTCGCGTTCGGTGCATTCCTATTGCACGAGAAGAACCTCAAGAGCAAGCTCGTTGATCTTATATTGATAATTATCGGTCTATTCTTCCTTTATTTGGGCTCTAAATGAAAAAGTTATTCCTAATATTGACGATGATGCTCTGTCTGTCGGGGCATGATCTTTGTGCGCAAGGTATGCGCCAACTCTTTCTGGACGCACCGGATGATGTGTTCCCTTTGTTGACAAGGAACAACCGTGCCGACTGCATCGATTATATCGATGCGGGAATGGAGGCGCCAGTGGCGAATCTGCTGGGTGGTGCGTGTCGCTTGAGGGTGCTTGCGGAGGACTTTATGTCCATTGAACCGTCAACGGTATCATCGGTCCAGGTCAAGATGTTGCAGGCCGGTGGTGATACATTATTATGTGTTGTGAATAGTGTAAAGGCCGAGGCAGTCGATAGCCGTATCTCGTTCTACACTACCGGGTGGGAGAGGGTGTCGGCAAAAGGGCTGTACGAAGCGCCTGAAATAGAGGAATTCTTCGTCTCGGCCGACAGTGCGGCGTTATATGCTGACAGGTGTGATATTTATCTTGTAAGGCTTGAGTTGTCGCAGGACACGAATACCTTGACTGCTGAATATACTATGCCTGATTATATGAATGAGAGTGATTCGGCTCTCATAAAGCCTCTGTTGCGCAGGATAGTGTACCGCTGGAACGGCAAGCAGTTCGTCATGGAGTGAACTTGACCGAGTCGGTAAAAAGTTCTTTAATATCCCCATTGTTGTAATTCTCGAATAACGCGTGGCTGTCATTGAGGAACAGCTGCAATTTCTCTTTTGCTCTGTGCTTGCCTTCTATCACCGTGGTAGCGGCTGGGTAGATTGTGAAATCACGCGTTCCGTCGTCCTTCTTGGGTGCGATCCAGGTGAGCATGTAGCCCAATGATGACACGCGTGTGTAGTTGAGTATCTTTGTAAGCTCCATCCCGATGATGACTCCGCCGTCGGTGCGGCGCAACGACATGTTTGATAGCAGGTTGCCGGTAGAGTAGACTACCGTGTTGTAGTTGCATCGTTCCTTGTTGAAGCGTAGCTCTATGGGTTGGATGACGTGCGGGTGGTTGCCGATTATGTGGTCCACTCCCTGTTCAAGCAACCAGTCGGCAAGTTCCTTTATCCTTTGTGGCGGAAGGCTCACGTACTCATCGCCCCAATGCATGCAGGCGATTATGGCATCTGGGTTCTGGCTCTTGGCATCAATGATGTCGTGCATGATGGTCTCCTTGTCAATGAGGTTGACTATCATTGGTGATGGTACATTGCGACCGTTGGTGCCGTAGGTGTAGTTCAGTATTGCAATTCTCACTCCATTCCTGTCAATGACTAACGGGTATCGTTGCTTGCGGTCTGCGGCATTGCGGTATACACCGCAGTGTGATATGCCCAACGAGTCCATGAGGTCAAGGGTGTGCAACGCCGTGCCCTTGCCCTTGTCCAGGCAGTGGTTGTTGGCAAATAGCATGACATCAAAGCCAGCACCTACGGCTGCGTGTAGGAAACTGTCGGGTGCACAGAACGATGGATATCCGCTGAAACCGCTCTTTCCTATTGGGGTCTCAAGGTTGCCTATGGCCACGTCTGCCTTACTGATGGCATTCTTTATGTGACGGTAGTTGCTCGAGAAACTGTAGTTGCCGTCAACGGTTCTGGCCGCATCGAGCTGAGCCTGGTGCTGCATTATGTCTCCGGCGAACAGTATCCCGAGTTTTTGTAGTGGGGTAGGTATATATTGCGCAACAGCAGTAACTACCGCTGTTGCGCAATATATTGTAAGTATGAGAAGTCTCCTTTTCAAGTTACTTGTAGATTTCGCGCTTGCCTGCAAGCAAGGTGTTCTTCATCAGTGACACGATGGTCATTGGGCCTACACCGCCTGGTACCGGTGTGATGTATGAGCACTTTGGAGCCACGTTGTCAAAGTCGACATCACCGCAAAGACGGAATCCGCTCTTGCGGGTGGCGTCGGGAACGCGTGTGGTACCCACGTCAATGACTACTGCGCCCTCCTTTACCATATCGGCCTTGAGGAAATGGGGCTGTCCGAGCGCGGCGATGATGATGTCGGCCTGACGGCACTCCTCGGCAATGTTTACGGTGTGGCTGTGGCATACGGTAACGGTGGCGTCGCCTGGTGTGCTCTTCTGCATCATGAGGTTGGCCATTGGCTTGCCTACAATGTTGCTGCGGCCCAGCACCACACACTTCTTACCCTTGGTGTCGATGTTATAGCGTGCAAGCAGTTCCATTATACCGTTAGGGGTAGCCGAGAGGAAACAGGGGAGGCCTATGGCAAGGCGGCCTGCATTCACTGGGTGGAAGCCGTCAACATCTTTGCGGTAGTCGATGGCTTCGGTGACCTTCTGCTCGTCAATGTGCTTTGGCAATGGCAACTGGACAATAAAACCGTCCACGTCGTTGTCGTTGTTCAACTCATCGACCTTCTTCAGCAACTCCTCCTCGGTGATGTCGGCCTCATAGCGTATGAGTGTGGAGGTGAAGCCACACTCCTCGCAGGCTTTTACCTTGTTGGCTACGTATGTTTCGCTGCCACCGTCGTGTCCCACTAGGATAGCTGCCAAATGCGGACGCTTGCCTCCATTGGCGATGATGTTATCGACCTCTTGGGCAATCTCTTTCTTAATTGCTGCTGCAACGGCTTTTCCATCAATTATCTGCATAGTGTATGGCTTTATATTAAGGTGAAAAGTTAAAACTGAAAACTGGAATCGGGAAGGTTCCTACTGCGTGGGCTTTCACATTTACGCTTTTACCTTCCCGTTTTTAAATTCTCTTATCTTCTTCCCATTCCAGGCATCATTCCGGGGAACTTGCCTCCTGCAACGGTCTTCATGGTCTTGCGTATCTGCTCGAACTGCTTCATCAGCTTGTTCACCTCCTGGAGTGTGGTACCGCTACCACGGGCAATGCGCTCCCTGCGTGAGTTGTTGATGATGTCCGGGTTTGCACGCTCCTTTGGAGTCATTGAACGGATGATGGCCTCTACGCCCTTGAATGCGTTGTCATCAATGTCCATGTCCTTTACTGCCTTGCCGATGCCAGGAATCATACCGAGGAGATCCTTGATGTTACCCATCTTCTTGATCTGCTCAATCTGGGCGAGGAAATCGTTGAAGTCGAACTGGTTACGTGCGAGCTTGCGTTGCAGTTTCTTTGCCTGCTCCTCATCAAATTGCTCCTGTGCGCGCTCAACGAGTGAAACCACGTCACCCATGCCCAGGATGCGGTCGGCCATACGGTTGGGGTGGAACTGGTCAATGGCCTCCATCTTCTCACCTGTACCGATGAACTTGATAGGTTTGGTAACGACGGTGCGGATTGATAGCGCGGCACCACCACGTGTGTCACCGTCAAGCTTGGTGAGGATGACGCCGGTGAAGTCGAGACGGTCGTTGAACTCCTTGGCTGTGTTCACTGCATCCTGACCTGTCATTGAATCGACAACGAACAGTGTCTCGGTAGGGTTGACTGCCTCCTTGATTGCTGCAATCTCCTGCATCATCGCCTCGTCGATGGCCAAGCGGCCGGCGGTATCAATGATCACGAGGTTATAGCTCTTGGCCTTGGCCTCTTTTATGGCGTTGAGTGCAATCTGGACTGGGTTCTTGCTCTCGGGCTCGCTGTATACGGGAACGCCGATGCTCTCGCCCAGAACCTTGAGCTGGTCGATGGCCGCGGGACGGTATACGTCGCAGGCAACGAGCAACGGATTGCGGTTCTTCTTTTTCTTGAGGTAGTTGGCAAGCTTTGAAGAGAATGTGGTCTTACCGCTACCCTGGAGACCTGACATCAGGATTACCGCAGGATGTCCCTCGTAGTTGATGTCGGCTGTCTCGCCACCCATCAGGGCTGTAAGTTCATCATGCACTATCTTTACCATCAACTGGCTTGGGTTGATTGAGGTAAGCACGTCCTGGCCGATGGCCTTGTTCTTTACGGTATCAGTGAATGTCTTTGCGACCTTATAGTTTACGTCGGCATCAAGAAGCGCCTTGCGCACGTCCTTGAGTGTCTCGGCCACGTTCACCTCGGTGATGCGGCCCTCTCCCTTCAGTATCTTGAATGAGCGTTCTAGTCTCTCGCTTAAATTTTCAAACATCTTCTATTATATTTTTGTTATTTTATTTATTTCTTTTCAATACTTGTGATACCTCCTGTGGCTGTGTCGAATATGACCTTTGTGGTGTTATTCTTGCCGAAGTGGGTTCTTGAGAGAACCTCTGTCGTGCCCAACTGTGCGACAGAAATCTCTTTCTTTAGCAGTTTTCTTGTCCTGGTGTATATCTCGATCTCGGCCTTGCCCGGAATGTTGTAGCAGATTCCTTCCTTCTTTACGGGCTTCATCTTCTTGAGCTCTTCTTCCGTTGGGAACTTGACGCTCTTGAGGTCTCGCAAATTGTAATATATCGGTTCTCCGGCGAGGTTGTCCTTGCTTACGAAACCAATCTTCTTGGAGAAACGCAAAAGTACGGCCTTTGTGGTGTCGCACTTCTCGCGTGGCTCTATTGTTATGCGCATCTCTTGTGCGAGCGTGTCGCAGCGGCCTATGAAAAGCTCGGTCAATGCCTGCTCCTGCTTGTCGAGCTCGTCAAGCATTATCTGCATTGCCTGGCCGTCTTTCGGCATATTCTCCGATTGTCCTCGGGTTATAGCCAGCTTGCTTTCGCGGATGGCATAGATCTCCTTGGCTGTCAATTCGGCAAGCTTTGCTGTAGATGATGCCTGAAGCATCTCTTCTGTCATGTATTGGCTGGCATTTACATTCCTGCGGGACTCTACGGTACTTGTGCTTTCCGATTCCTTGGCAGTGGGAAGCGGTGCGTTTATGGCCGCTATGATACCTTTGCTGTCAAGGGTCAGGTTGCTGGCATTGTTACCATTGAACTTTATTGTGTACATTTTCTCTGAAGCAGGTGTACCGGTCGTGTGAACTTCTGCGCCTGTAAGCTCCCAATGGCTGTCAGCCTCCTTGATGGCGTCCTTCACGCGCAGGTATCGCTCGGCGTAACGACCGAACTCTCCAGGGCTTTTCTTTATGCATGTGGCCTTGAAGACGATCTCAATACGTGTATCCGGAAGGTAATATGTCATACCTTCATCGGCTCCGGAGAGGAACTTGTTGGCCTCGGTCTGTGCGTAACATGATGCCGTTGCGGCCAATATCAGGAAAAACAGTACTCTTTTCATAAAACCATTCTGTGTTTCTGCGTGGGCGCAGAGTCTCTAATATGGTGCGAAGATAATGATTTGTTTTCAAATCACCGCAAAATTATCGGGCAAGTTATATATTAGGTGATTATTCTGTGAAAATATTCGTTGGCTGTTCAAAAAATGCTTTTGTGCTGATGGATTTTCAGAACTTTGTTCTATTTTTGTGGAGACTATCCTATGTTGGGGTAGTGTGGTGTAAAAACAATAGTTTATGTCTACAATCAAATTACACGATAAGACTTTTGTCAAGTCGATTACTAATGAGGAGATTTGCAGTGAGATCAAGAAGGTCGCTGACAGAATCAACTGTGATTATGCAGGCAAGCGTCCGGTGGTGCTGGGTGTGCTTAACGGCTGTTTCATGTTCGTGGCCGAACTCTTGAAGAACCTGAATATCGAGTGTGAGATCTCTTTTGTCAAGCTGTCTTCGTACCAGGGTACCAACTCTACGGGGGTAGTACGTGAGGTCCTCGGTCTTACAGAGTCCCTCGCAGGTCGCGATGTCATTATCGTAGAGGATATCGTTGATACCGGCTACACAATGCAGAGCATGCTTGAGACCTTGGGTACGCGTGAGCCTGCTTCGTTGGAGATTGCTTCCCTTTTCGTGAAGCCTGCGCGTCTTAAGGTGCCCGTTGATGTGAAGTACAGCGTGTTTACAATTCCTGATAGGTTCATTGTCGGTTTCGGTCTTGACTATGACCGTTTGGGACGCAATCTGCCCGATATCTACGACGCGGCAGAGGAGTGATCCTTGTCAATTAATGAAAAAAATAAGGCTGTATGCGTCCCGGATGTGGACGGTGCGGTTTACAAATGATATACAATTATGTTGAATATTGTGATTTTTGGTGCTCCCGGTAGCGGTAAGGGTACCCAGAGCGAGAGAATTGTTGAGAAGTTCGGTATTGACCACATTTCTACCGGTGACGTGCTCCGTGCAGAGATTGCTGCGGGTTCCGAGCTTGGCAAGAGCGCAAAGGCTCTGATTGATAACGGCCAGCTTATACCTGATGCGATGATGATTGATATCCTTGCTGCAAAACTTGATACGTTTGTGGATAGCAAGGGGGTTATCTTTGACGGTTTCCCACGAACCATAGCCCAGGCTGAGGCTCTCAAGGCTATGCTCAATGAGCGTGGACAGGACGTGACGGCAATGATTGAACTTGACGTTCCCGAGGATGAGCTCATGACGCGTCTGATTAAGCGTGGCCAGATGTCGGGACGTGCTGATGATAACGAGGAGACTATCAAGAAGCGTCTAGTGGTGTATAATGAGCAGACTTCTCCTCTCAAGGAGTGGTACAAGAACGATGGCAAGCACTGTTATATCAATGGTCTCGGTGACCTTGACCGCATCTTTGCCGATATCGTTTCGGCAATAGAATCAAGAATGTAAAGTATGGGTGTGAGGTATATGTAGCCTCTCCCTGCAAATTAAGTTGCCACAGCAGTGGCAACTTTTACTGTTTTTTTGTTTAATAGCCCGTGAGGGTCTTGAAGTTTACTATTATGGCAGAATCAAATTTCATAGATTATGTAAAGATTGTGTGCCGTTCGGGCCGTGGCGGCCGTGGTATGGCGCACTTGCATCGTGCAAAATATATACCAAACGGTGGTCCTGACGGTGGAGATGGCGGAAAAGGTGGCGATATAATCCTGCGTGGAAACAGGAACTACTGGACTTTGCTTCACCTTAAGTATCAGCGTCACATCTTTGCCGGCAATGGTCAGAACGGTGGCATCAACAAGAGTACAGGTGCCGATGGCGAGAGCAAGATCGTTGATGTGCCTTGCGGTACAGTGGCTTATAATGCCGAGACCGGTGAGTTTCTCTGCGATGTAATGGAGGACGGCCAGCTGGTGACTCTGCTCAAGGGCGGACGCGGTGGTCTTGGAAACGTGCATTTTGCTACGCCTACGCGTCAGGCTCCACGTTTTGCGCAGCCTGGCGAACCTATGCAGGAGATGACTGTGACTCTTGAGCTGAAGTTGCTTGCGGATGTAGGTCTGGTGGGCTTCCCGAATGCGGGAAAGTCGACATTGCTCTCTTCTGTGTCTGCAGCAAAGCCTAAGATCGCGAACTATCCGTTCACTACACTCGAGCCTAACCTTGGTATCGTGTCGTATCGCGATGGCAAGTCTTTTGTGATGGCCGACATTCCAGGTATCATAGAGGGTGCCAGCCAGGGTAAGGGTCTCGGTCTGCGATTCCTGCGTCATATCGAGCGCAACTCGTTGCTGCTCTTCATGGTGCCTGCTGATGCCGATGATATAAAGAAGGAGTACGAGGTGCTGCTCAATGAGCTTGCTACGTTCAATCCGGAGATGCTCGACAAGCAACGCGTTCTTGCCATAACCAAGAGCGACCTTATTGATGAGG
>JAFYWE010000021.1 GCA_017558165.1 Bacteroidaceae bacterium | reverse complement strand
TGTGCTCAATAAGCACCTTGATGCCGATGGCGATGAGAATGAGACCGCCCCACAGCTCGGCACGCAGGCGCTCGGCAAAGGCCTTACCGAACTTGACACCAAGGAAAAGACCGACAGCTGTCATGAGCGACGACACTATTCCAATGGCAACCAAAGGATAGGCAAGCGACACCAGCGAGGTATATCCCATACAAGAGAACGAGATACCCACCGCAAGGGCATCGATGCTGGTGGCGATGGCAAGGGTGAATATCACCTTCATACGGCGGGGGTTGAAACTCTTCTTCTCCTCTTCCTTGAAGGCGTCCAACACCATGCGCACGCCAAGGAATGCCAATATGGCGAATGCAATCCAATGGTCAAAGCTCTCAATGAGTTCACGGAACAGTTCGGCACCCAACCATCCGAGCAACGGGTTAAGGGCCTGGAACAGACCGAAGAGCAGAGACATGGCAATCATCTGCTTGGGCATGAACCTCTTGAATATTATTCCACTTGCCATTGATACCGCAAAGCAGTCCATGGCCAACGCCAAGGCCAAAAGCCATATTTCAATATGTGTCATAAAATAAACTGAAATTTATAATACCGCAAAGGTACTCCATTTTGGGCAAACACAATGTAACCAATGCCATAAAAAGGGATGCAGAGGGTGATAAAACATAAAAAAAGTAAAAGCTGTTGCAGATACGAAAAAAAGCCCATACCTTTGTAGTCTCTTACAACTGGGGCTATCTGGATTTGACAGCGGGTAGAAAAGGTATGTAAGCACGCAGTGCCTCGTTGGTTCGCACTATAATCTGAGCCCGCAAGAATTTATCTGGCAACAATACTTATGCTCTTGCTGCTTAATCGAAGTATAGTAGATTAGCTTTATCCCTGCACCAGGTGCGGGGACGAGACATCACCCGGACACTGTTGTTCCGAAGTAATCCGACCCGGTGGTGCAGGCAAATCGGGACTAACCGTTGCAAGCCTCGATGCAATGGCGACATTTTAGAGGATAAGGCGCAGGTTGGCGGTCGCGGTCTTGCCTACGCTCGAAAACCTTACCGATGACTAAGCGTGTAGAAAGCATATGGTTTCCCTGTTTGGACGAGGGTTCGACTCCCTCTAGCTCCACTCTACGACCGGCACAACGCCGGTCGTTTTTTTATTCCTTATAGCTATTTTGCATCTCCACAGGCAGCATCGCGCTCCCATATTGCATAAATTACAACATTTGTCCTTTAATTACATATTTGTACATTTATTCTTTGTACAATTGTATATTTTGACTACATTTGCACCGCACACATACAAAAGGAGCGCAAAACAAGGAACATTATGAACAACATCTATTTGAAGAAACTACCATTGCAGGGCTTTGCCACAACACAGTCATCACTGCAACAGTTCGTGCAGCATGTATACCAGATGCAACACACATCAATTTTCTTTTGTTTGAGTGGCGAAGCTCTCTTTACCATCAACGGACAGAAGCATCGCTTCACACCGGGACAGATAATCATTACCCCGACAGGATCGAACATCCTGTTGCTCGACATTACAAGTGATTTCTCATCGCGTCTGTTGGGTGTGTCAAAACACATATGGCTTGCAGCACGCTCGTCAATGAGTCCCGAAGCCGTACAGGCCTTGGAATGCCGTGCATATCAGGGTGGAAACACCAACCTCGAGAAGGAGTTCCTGAACAACATTTTCCGCCAGATAGACATCCTTGACATTGAAGCCGGCAACAGCCCTGCGAACATGGACTACTGCCGCCAGAATATCACACTTGCCGTAAACTCACTGTTGCTCTACATACAGCACATCAGCAAGGCAACCAGCACACCGACCAAGGAACATATGGGCGAGGACAAGGACAAGCTGTTCTACGAGTTCAGGGTGTTGCTTACCAACCATTTCCGCGAGGACCGCTCGGTACAGTTCTATGCCGACAAGATGAGAATATCCACACGTCATCTCAACTCGGTGTGCCAGCGTGCAAGCGGACAGAACGCAAAGGAAATCATAGATCACTTCACAATCATTGAACTGGAAGTGAGCCTCATATACACACATAAAAGTTTCCAGGACCTGGTCAACGAATTCCACTTCCCCGACCAGAGTTACCTGAACCGCTACTTCAAACGCCACACAGGCTTCTCACTATCGGAGTTCCGCTCGAACGGAGTGATGGTAGATTGAAAAAGGTGAAAGGTGAAAGGTTAAAGGTTAAAGGTTAAAGGAAAAAGCGGAAAGCCGAAGTTTCGATAATATAGACTGTAGATATACACAAAAAAGAGTCACGTATGCGTGACTCTTTTTTGTGTATAATATGCGTTACAAGCGTAACGCAGCTATTACCTTTTAGTGAACTTTCACTTACGCTTCAACCTTGAAAGGCGCCCCCGGTCCATATCCACCGCACTCGGGAAGGCGTATCTCGCCGAACTGTGCCTCATACTTCATGAGGTTGTCCTGCAATGCCATGGCAAGACGCTTGGCGTGCTCGGGAGTCATCACAATTCTTGACTTTACCTTTGCCTTGTTGACACCGGGCATCATGCGCACGAAATCGAGCACGAACTCCGATGTTGAATGAGCGATGATTGCAAGGTTGGCATATGTACCCTCGGCAATCTCCTCCTTTAGCTCTATCTGCAGCTGATTCTCTTTCAGTTCCATAACCGGATGTCTTTAACGATGAAACGAAACCAAGTTAATATCGAACACCAATGTCGAATATCCCGGGATGGAAGATGAGCCCTCAGCACCATAGCCAAGCACATAAGGGATATATACCTTCCATATATCGCCATCCACCATATGCTGTATGGCTGTGTAGAAACCGGGCACTGTTCCCGACAATGGCATACCCACAGGTACGTTGAACGATGGGTTCAGTTCGCCGGTATAGCTGCTGTCGAACTTGAAGCCATCGGGGTATGTAGCCGAAGGTATGAGGCGGCCGCTGTAGTTCACTACTACGCTGTCGGTAAAGAGCGGATGCTCAGTGCCGTTGCCCTCCTCGAGAACCTGACAATAGACATAATACTCATTGCTCCACTGCTTTGCCGTGTCAAGACCCTCGACAAGGAATATTTTCCAGTCGCCATAGGTATTGGCACGTGCCACAGTTGCGATTGAGTCAACGAACTGCGTGTTACGCTGCTGCCAGTTGTCGAACTCGCCGACCTCGGTGTTCTCCTCGCACGATGTCAGTCCGAAAAGGACTGACAAAGTGAGAGAGAGTAATATTCTGATACTTTTCATCATCTGTTATTATGACAATTTCTTCAAAAGCGATGTGATGCTTACATTATCCTGAATAATGTTACGCAAGTCGCTGATAGCCACGCGGCGCTGCTCCATTGTATCGCGCTCGCGGAGTGTCACCATGCCGTCCTCCAATGTCTGGTGGTCAACAGTAACACAGTAAGGAGTACCGATTGCGTCCATACGACGATAACGCTTACCGATAGAATCCTTCTCCTCATAATAACAGTTGAAGTTGAACTTGAGTTCATTCATGATCTCGCGAGCCTTCTCGGGCAGACCGTCCTTCTTTACCAAAGGCAACACTGCCAACTTCACAGGAGCAAGAGCTGCAGGCAAGCGGAGAACAACACGTGTCTCGCCATTCTCGAGCTTCTCCTCGCAGTATGATGCACACATAACGCTCAAGAACATACGGTCAACACCGATCGATGTCTCGATAACGTATGGAGTGTAGCTCTCGTTTGTCTCAGGATCAAAGTACTTGATGTTCTTGCCTGAGTAAACCTGGTGCTGACCAAGGTCGAAATCTGTACGTGAGTGGATACCCTCAACCTCCTTGAAGCCGAATGGCATGCGGAACTCGATATC
>JAFYWE010000192.1 GCA_017558165.1 Bacteroidaceae bacterium | reverse complement strand
TCCTGAACGCACTGAACTTGAATACCGCCGTGCGGATATTGATACAACTGTTGTACGCAACCTGTTCTATGTGGCTCCTACACTTTATGCAAAGAAAACGTTCGGCAATTACAATGTCGATGTGAATTATAATGTGCAGGAACAGTACCCTGACCTTATAAATATGCTCGATTATACCGATGACACTGACCCTTTGAATGTCAGCCGTGGTAATCCCGACCTCAAACCTACGCTAACGCACACGGCAGCAGTGAATATGCGTTATTTTAACCCCGATAACGAATTTTCTCTATCGGGTAATATCAACTTTACGGCTCAGAACCATGCAATGAGCAGTGCTGTCCATTACGATGCGGAAACAGGTGTGCGTACAATCAGGCCACAGAACGTTGACGGCAACCACACTATGCAATTACGTCTGAACAGTAATATAAAGCTCGACAAAAAGGGCTACTTCACGCTTGCCCCACAGGTCGGTGTACGATACAACCGTATGCATAGCCTGGTAAGTCTCGACAATATTTCGTCGCTTGAGAGTGCTACCGATGTCGTAAACAGTAATGTTTCCATTAAAGCTACCTACCTCAAGGATAAGACCAATGTAAACATCCTGGCCGGGTATTCTTGGGAACAGCTGCATAATTCAATGCAGAGTAATATAAATGATACTCATTACAGCCTTTGGGTAGGTTCGTATCAACAGGTGGAATTGCCATTGAGTATTTTGCTTATATCCGACATCCGTGCCCAGTGGTACCGTGGTTATGAGTTTTCACAGATGAACTATTGCGACTATGTCTGGGATATAAGTCTCAAGCGTTACTTCTTTAAGGACAATAGGCTTACAGTTACCCTTGAATGGTACGATGTGTTCAATAGCAAGAATAATTCGCGTTACAGGATAAACGACTATTATGTCAACTATTATAGATATTATAAAGTGGATTCGTATGTAATGCTGGGGCTTAAATATAATTTATGATGTGAGGGCCTTGTATTTGTCTGTTTTTATTACAGGTATATGTGGCTTGCTTGTCAGAAATCATTACCGTTCAGGCTTGAATGGGTATTAAAAGAATTTGTACGGTTTTGCTGGAGCGCAAATGGTGTCTGTCAAAGGACAATTCTCAAGCAAACGCGAAATAAATATTAAACAGCTTCTTTTTTTAGGGAAAAAGTATTAATTTTACAAAGTCTATACGCGCGTGCGCGTTTTGCATTTAGAATATTATTATTTATAAAATCATAATTTATGAAAAAACATTTTGTATTGGCGGTTCTGGCAGCCTTGACAATGTCAATGGGCAGCAATGCACAGAATCTTAAGGGATTCGCTTACGGTGACGTAGAGGCACCGCGCGGATACGGCTATGAGAAGGGGCAGGCGGCAGGCCTTGTCGAGTGGGAGTCTCCCGAGGAGCTTGCTCTGAACAAGGAGCAGCCTAAGGCTTGGTTCTTTACATTCGCGAACGAGGAGAGTGCACGCAAGGTGCTTCCCGAGAACAGTGAGTACTATATGTCGCTTGACGGTACATGGAGCTTCAACTGGGTTGCCAACCCATGGGAGCGTCCTCTGGATTTCTTCAAGACTGATTATGACGTGGCGGCTTGGGACAAGGTTGAGGTACCTATGAACTGGAACGTATATGGCCTGCAGGCCGATGGTTCGCAGAAGTACGGTACTCCAATCTATGTGAACCAGCCTGTGATCTTCAAACATCAGGTTGCCGTGGGTGACTGGAAGGGTGGTGTGATGCGTGAGCCTGCAAAGCACCATACTACATACAAGTTCCGCAATGAGGTAGGTTCTTACCGTCGCACATTCATTGTTCCCGAGAATTGGGATGGTCGTGAGGTTTATATCAACTTCGACGGTGTGGATTCATTCTTCTACCTCTGGATCAACGGCCAGTATGTGGGCTTCTCTAAGAACTCGCGTAATCGTGCTGCGTTCAATATCACCAAGTACCTTGTAGAGGGCGAGAACGTGGTTGCCGTTGAGGTTTACCGTAACAGTGATGCCTCTTTCCTTGAGGCACAGGATATGTTCCGTCTCCCAGGTATCTTCCGTACAGTGTCATTGACATCTACAAACCCTGTGGAGTTGCGTGATATCCGTGTACGTACCGACCTTGATGCGCAGTACAAGGATGCTGTCGCAAACATCGAGGTTGACGTGCGTAACCTCACTGCGAAGAAGGCAAAGAAATATCAGGTGAAGGCACAGCTCTACAAGAACGCTCTCTACAGTGACGAGAACGTGAAGGTTGAGGGTGCGTCGGTTGTTGCCGCTCTTGATGAGTTGCTTGCCGGCAATACAAAGACATTGAAGCTTGATATGCCTGTGGCTGACCCTGCAAAGTGGAGTGCCGAGGAGCCTAACCGTTATACATTGGTGGTTTCTCTGCTTGACAAGAAGGGTAATGCCGTGGAGACAGCTTCTACATACTTCGGTTTCCGCGAGGTGGAGATCCGCAATACAAAGGCGTCCGAGGATGAGTTCGGCCTGGCTGGACGTTACTACTACCTCAACGGTAAGCCAATCAAGATGAAGGGTGTGAACCGTCACGAGAACAGCCTTGAGAGAGGTCACGCGCTTACACGTGAGCAGATGGAGAAGGAGGTAATGCTCATGCTCCAGGGTAACATCAACCACGTGCGTAACGCTCACTATCCTGATGCTCCATACTGGTACTACCTCTGCGACAAGTACGGTATCTACCTTGAGGATGAGGCTAACATCGAGAGCCACGAGTACTACTATGGCGAGGCTTCGCTCTCTCACGTTCCTGAGTTTACCGACGCTCACGTTGCACGTGTGATGGAGATGGCTCACGCTACAATCAACAGCCCAGCAGTCTGCATCTGGTCACTCGGTAACGAGGCAGGTCCTGGTGACAACTTCGTGAAGGCATACGAGGCGTTGAAGGCTTTCGATGCTTCACGTCCAGTACAGTATGAGCGTAACAACTATATCGTTGATATGGGTTCTAACCAGTATCCTTCAATCGGCTGGACACGTGAGGCCGTTAAGGGTAGAATGAATCTTGTATATCCTTTCCACATTTCTGAGTATGCCCACTCTATGGGTAATGCCGGCGGTAACCTCATCGACTATTGGGAGGCTATCGAGAGCACTAACTTCTTTGTAGGTG
>JAFYWE010000191.1 GCA_017558165.1 Bacteroidaceae bacterium | reverse complement strand
CCACCCTCCTATGATTATATAATGACAACCTCTTTCTCGACCATCACTGCCTTGTAGCAATCGAAGATGTGCAGCCTCAGTTCTTCCATGATGTATCTTATCGCAAGCTGGGCGCGTACCGAGTTGCCGGCTTTGTCGATTGGTGGCGAGAAGGCGGCGATACCGAAGGCACCGGGAAGCACACCCATGATACCGCCACCTACGCCGGACTTGGCTGGCAGGCCACAACTGAACATCCAGTCGCCTGTGCGCTCGTAGAAGCCTACTGTAGCCATGAGTGAGGTGATCTTGCTTGTGAGTCTTTCGGGGAACACCGTCTCTTTGGTTCTTGGGTTATATCCGCCGCAAGCTATGGTGGCAGCCATTGTTGAGAGCTGTGTTGCGGTGACGCCCAAAGAGCATTGGCGCGTGTACAGGTCGAGCGACAGATCAGGCTCGTCGTATATGCGGTCATAACTCTTCAGTAGCCAGGCTATGGCGCGATTGTTGTGGTTGCTGACACTCTCTGACCTGTACAGTTCATCGATGAGCGTAACCTCGCTGCCACACAGTCTGTCGATATTATCCTTTATCGCCTCCCACTTCCCGCGGCTGTTGCCCACAGGGCAGACCATGCTCACGGCGGATATTGCTCCTGCATTCACGAGCGGGGTCGAAGGATGCTCGTTCTCGAGCAGGATGGCAAGCACCGAGTTGAACGGCATGCCGGTGGCGTCGGCGCCGATCATATCGAGAAGCGTCTCACAGCCATACTCCTTAAGCACCAGGAGAGCTGTCGCAACCTTGGATATTGATTCTATGCCGAACCTGTAATTGCAGTCTCCAACCGTTATCGTTTCGCCGTCGGGCAGGCAGACCGATATCCCGAACAGCTTGCTGTCGACGTTCGCAAGGTAGGGTATGTAGTCCGCATTATGCCCGTCACTGTTATCCTTGAACTTGAGATAAGCTTCGTGTACGGCAATCTTGAGCTCATCCTTTGTAATCCTTCTGACCCTTTTCATGATGCAATTATCCTTTACCGGTGTGAGTATATACTGTTCCTTTGACCTTGATGTCGCTGTCGATGCTCAAGCGTGACTGCGTCGGGTACTGCAGTTTCTCAAGGTCGGCAACGGCAGCCTTTATGTCGCCCAGCAACTGGTCGGCCATGTCGCGACTGAAGCCCTGACGCACTACGATTCTCATTACGATGGTCTTCTCCAGTGTCGTTGGCAGGGTATAGGCAGGTACCATCCAGCCGTTCTGTCTCAACTTGTCCTGCAGGTCATAGAGTGTCCACTTGCACTGCTTGGCGTATTCGCCCTTCATCTCCCAGATGAAAAGCGGGTTGGTAACTTCGTTGCTGTAGTTCTTGAAAGGCTTCATCTTGCCAATCTCGCCATGCAGGTACTTCGCAACCTCCATTGAGTTATGCTGTATGGCCTTGTATCCGTCGAATCCCAAGCGGATGAACTGGTAGTACTGGCCCAGAATCTGCGCC
This sequence comes from Bacteroidaceae bacterium, assembly GCA_017558165.1. Classification (GTDB taxonomy): domain Bacteria; phylum Bacteroidota; class Bacteroidia; order Bacteroidales; family Bacteroidaceae; genus HGM04593. The sequence continues at coordinate 5,869 of JAFYWE010000191.1, read as the reverse complement.
GCAGGGCGTGAGAAGTTGAGACCAACCTGTGTGACCTCGGCTCCAAGGTAGTTGACACTGAACGACATGCTGTCGGGGAGGAACTTCTTGTCTTTCCAGATGACCCATCCGAGTCCTGGGTATACAAGGCCGTACTTGTGGCCGCTGGTGCTGATTGAGAGCACCCACTTGAGGCGGAAATCCCACTCGACATCGGGGTAGAGGAACGGCATTATGAAACCGCCTGATGCTGCATCGACATGGATAGGGATATCGTATCCGGTCTTCTTGTTGTACTCCTCTAGCGCGTCGTTGAGCGCCTTGACATCGTCATTGAGGCCTGTCCAGGTTACACCCATAATAGGTACCACGCAGATGGTGTTCTCGTCACACTTGGCTATGGCCTCCTGTGGGCAGAGTGTCAGCTTGTCGGCTGTCAATGGCACGGTACGCATCTCAATCTGCCAAAGCTGGGCGAACTTCTCCCACACAACCTGGTAGGCCGATGAAATCACGAAGTTGGGCTTGTCCACCGGTTTGCCCTCGGCCATGCGACGCTTCTTCCAACGCTGCCAGGCTGCCACGCCACCAAGCATGCAGGCCTCGCTTGAACCTATGCCCAACGCTCCAGCCTTCCATTTTGTCTGTTCGGGGCTGTTCCACAGGTTGGCGATGATATTGATGCACTTGGCGCACATCACTGCAACGCGAGGGTACTCGGTCTCGTCGATGTAGTTGATGTCAATGGCGTCATTCATCAGCTTGGTGGCGTACGGGTCCATATATGTAGTGACAAAGGTCGCGAGGTTCAATCGTGGCTGTGTCTGCGCAATTGTCTCGTCCTTTACCATACGGTAGGCAATCTCGGGTGTTGTGGAGTGCTGTGGGATCTTGTCTACGGGAGAGCTCTTGAGCATCTCCTCAGAACCGAACACCGATGTTGTCATACAATCTTCCTGTCTCATTTTTCTAAGGTCTTTAAAGGTTAATAAAATAGGTTTGCTTGTGATAGTGAAACGTTACCAGTGTTCCGTGGGTTCACTGTTTTAAGTTTTTTATGATGTCGCAACATTTTGTCCCGCGTGGTTGTTAGGCTTCTGTATAAACGGAAAATATTTTTGTCTATGAGAAAGTTTGAAACAGGAAAAGGGTATATAACAGTGTGGGCGCTGTTGGGAATATGGTCGGTGTCGGTGCTCACGTCCCTTCCGGGGCTTGCAGTCTCGCCAATATCCGAGGAACTGGCGACGATATTCCCGAAGGCGTCGGAACTTGATATCCAGATGCTTACCACGTTGCCGTCATTGCTTATAATACCGTTTATCCTGCTGACGGGTTTTATCAGCGAGAAGGTAGGGTATATCAGGTTGCTGGAAGTCGGTCTATGGCTGTTCCTGTTAAGCGGTGCATTATATTTTATATGTGACTCCATTACCCAACTGATTGCTGTCAGTGCCCTGCTTGGTGTGGGAGCAGGAGTGATTGTTCCCTTGTCCACGGCGCTGATATCGAAGTTCTTTGCCGGCGATGAGCGTACACGGCAGTACGGATATATCTCTGCAATAACCAATATAGCTCTTGTTGTGGCTACTGCAGTGACCGGATGGTTGGCCGATATCCATTGGCGACTGCCTTTTGTAGTCTATCTGCTGCCCATATTCTCAATAATGCTGTTGCCTGCTATCAGGCGTGACTCAGTTGCGGTGGAAAAGGTGCCCGAGAGTGCGCCTGGTGTGGCATCGGATAGCGGTTATATAAAATATGGCCGGCTGTTCAAGTATATGCTTTACTATCTGCTCATCACCTATCTTGTGATGGCGGTGAGTATCGACTTGCCTTTCCTGCTTGGCAAATTGGGACACGACAGTGCGGTGACAGGGCTTGTGACGGCGATATTCTTCCTTGCCATGATGGCTCCGGGGCTTTTCATTAACCGTATACTTGCGCTTCTCAAGGGTAATGTCCTCTGGGTATCCTTGCTGCTCATTGCATTTGGCTTGCTGGATGTATCGCTCAATGGCTCGTTGGCGTTTATCCTCATTGGCTGCATTGTGGCGGGCTTCGGATATGGAATGGCGCAGCCGTATATCTATGATGTCACGGCGTCATTGGCTTCGCCCGGTAAGGTCACCACAGCACTTGCTCTTGTGATGACGATGAACTATGTCGCGATAGTGGTATCTCCCTTTGGCATAGAGCTTTTACAACGTTTGGTTGGGGTAGAGGGCGAGGCTTCTCCGTTCCTGCTTAACTCCATGGTGGGCTTTGTCGCATTGGTACCGGTACTCATGCATCGTATATTTGTAAAGCGTTGATGTTATGGATGGTTATAAGAAAGGTTCCGTTGCACTCTTGACGGCGCGCGTGTTCAGTGGCCTGAATGTGAACGCGCTCGGTTACCTGTTGCCGTTGTGGATAGCTCCGTTGAGCTGCGTGTCGGTGCGTCTGGTCTTCGGTGCGGTGGTTTTCTGGATCGTGTCAATATTCATCAAGCCCGGGAGTGTCCCTGTGAAGTATGCCTGGAGAATGGTATTGATGGGCGCATTCGGCATATTCGGGTATATGTCGCTCTATGCGCTTAGCATCAGCTATACCACGCCTGTCAACTTCGCCATTTTTAATGCGATGCAACCTCTTTGGGTGGTGATTGTGTCGGCGGCTGTATATCGTGAGAGCGTCGACTCAAGGCGCCTCCTGGGCTTGGCTGTCGGCTTTTCCGGGGCGTTGCTGTGTATACTCTCGGAGCCCTCGAAGGATATAGCAAGCAACTCCATGCTTGGTAACATACTGGCCGTTGCCGCCTCGGTGATCTATGCGGTCTATCTTGTATTGTCGGGTCGCATGGTCGGGCGTTTCTCAAGCGTCACCATACTGCGTTACACCTTTACCTCCGCAGCCTGTATGTCGTTGTTGTTTACCGTTTTTACGGGTTTCAGTGCTCCTCTCCTTGTTGGCGGTCTGCATTGGAAACCATTACTGGTGTTGCTCTTTGTGTTGCTGTTCCCGACTGTGGCCACATATTTTCTCATCCCCATAGGTCTCAAGTATCTCAAGAGCACAGTCGTTGCTCTCTACGGGTATGTGACTCTGATTGTAGCCGCATTTGTTTCATATCTTACGGGCATGGACCGCTTTGAGCCTGTTGTCCTGCTGTCGCTCCTGCTAATCGGGGCGAGTATCTATCTTGTGAGTTCGGTCGACGGACCTCGTGGTGCTGGTGGCAAAAAATGATTTTATCAAATAAATAATATATTATATTAATTATATGGGAATAATGATTATTTTTGCATAAATGTTGCGGATGCAAGCCACTATGGCCTTTACGGCCCGGATGTACCGCTGGAATCTATTGTTTTTGAATACACGTTTAACCATATAAATGAAAAGATTTTCATTTTTCCTTATTGCACTCTTTGTTGCGGTTGCCGTTATTGCAGCCCCTGCACGCAGAGTTCCATTCAAGGTAAAGCAGTCCGACGGTACCGAGTTGACAGTGATACTCACCGGTGACGAGGCCATGCACTATTATGTGACCGAGGACGGAAAACCGTTGGTCAAGGAGGCTAACGGGGATTTCTCGTATGCTACATTCTCGCCAGAGGGTGATTTCGTCTCTACAAAATGCCTTGCGCACGACAACGGAAGCCGTACTGCGGTTGAGAACAGCTTGATAGCTTCCATTGACTACTCGTTGATGTATGCCGACATAAAGGAGGCGTCGTATCAACGTTCGGCAAAGTACAGGTCTGCTGTGCAAAGGGCAGCATCGGTTCCTACAACAGGCGATGTCAATGTCGCGGTGCTGCTTGTGGAGTTCCCTGATTGCAGGTTTACGTACAAGAAAGAGGATATAGAGAATATACTCAACACTCCAGGCTACGTCTATGAAAATCCGTTGTTCAATGGCATAGGTAGCGCCCGTGACTATTTCATGGCGCAGTCCGATAGTCTTTTCAGGCCAAATTTCATGGTTACGGATATCGTTACCCTTGACAAGGAGATGGCATACTATGGTGGCAATAAGTCCAATGGAGACGATACAAGGCCGACATATGCTGTAAGACAGGGTATCCAGAAGGCTTCTGAAGCCGGTTTTGACTTCTCTTTGTGTGATAATGACGGCAATGGCGAGGTTGAATTCGTGTATTGTATATATGCCGGATATTCCGAGGCATCGGGTGCTGATATCAATACCATATGGCCACATCAGTGGAAACTGAGTTCACAGGCCGGAGCGATTACCGTGAATGGCGTGAAGTGCGATATATATGCCTGCAGTGGCGAACTTGTGTTGAATGAGAAATATGAGTCAAAGATTGGCAAGGTCATGGCAGGAATCGGATTCATATGTCATGAGTTCTCGCACTGTCTCGGCCTGCACGATATCTATGATACCAAGGGTGCCGGCAATTGGGGTATGGATTATTGGGATCTTATGGATCAGGGTAATTATGTTGCCGATGGATATGTTCCTGTAGGGTATAGTGCATACCAGCGTGATGCCTGTGGCTGGAGAAGGCTTGTGGAGATAGATTCCAAGGGAAGCTATTCTATGGAGGCCTTGACACGTGGTGGCTCTGCATACAAGATTGTTAACGAGGCTAACCCCAATGAGTATTACATCCTTGAGAACCGCAAGAGTGAGGGGTGGGATACGTATATCTTCGGTGAAGGAATGCTTGTCATTCATGTCGATTATCTTGAGTCTGCATGGAGCAATAACACCATTAACGGCACGAAGGGACATCCACGATATACCCTTATCCCGGCCGATAATGACCTTGCCGTATATGGCAAGGTCAGCAATGATGCCTTCGTGGCGAGCCTCCGCGGTGACGTATGGCCTGGAACAAGCGGGAATACAGAACTGACAGATGTATCAATCCCTGCAGCCAAGGTCTATACCGGTGGTTATATGGGCAAGCCTGTTACCAACATCGCGTATAACGATGGCGTTGTCTCGTTTGACTTTATGGAGGGCGTCTTTGAGTCAGTGCCAGGTGTATTACCGGCAACTGATATCAATGAGGACTCTTTCGTTGCAAATTGGGAGGAGCTCGATGGTGCGTCGCACTATAATGTCGAGCTCTACAAGGTGACAGAAACAGCTCCGGGTGAAGGTGATACGGTGACTATCCTTGAGGAGGATTTCATGGGTTGTACAAAGAGCAATACCGATATCACGGATACTATCAACGGATATACCATTACCGATGGCTGGAGCGGCGATAATATTTACAGCGACGGCGGAGTACTGCGTATCGGTACATCTTCGACAGCCGGTTATCTCAAGACTCCTATGATGAGCTTTACCGGTAACGTTACAGTTTCATTCACGGCTTCGGCGTGCAATGCAAATGACAGCGGACAGGTGCTCGTTGTCGGTGTCGTGGATGCCGCTACCGGCGAGACGCTGCAGTCCGGAGAGTTTGTCCCGGCTGTAGCTGATACGGAGTATAGCATCGGTGCTGATGTCAATGGTGGGTTCTATGTGCTATTTGCAACCGACGCCAGTGAAAAGGAGAAACGTGTTTTTGTTGACAATATCTCGGTGTACTCATTGAGTGCTGTCCGTACAGAGCTTATAGAATCTGTCAAGGGCATTCAGGCCTGTGAGTACAAGTTCGTAGGTCTTGAGTCAGGCTGTGCCTATTCTTATCGCGTACAGGCAGGCGATAGCCGTGGAGTATCCGGCTTCTCTGCTTTTGAGAATGTCGTGTTGCAGGCTCTTGCGGTTGAAGAGGTCTTTGCCGATGACGCTTTCGTCGAGGTGTATACGCTGTCTGGTGTGAGGGTCTATAGTGGCAATAGGGCGGGCGTAAGGCTTGATTCTGGCATGTATATATTCAAATCACCTGTAAAGGCTGTAAAGGTTATTGTAAGGTGATGT
>JAFYWE010000020.1 GCA_017558165.1 Bacteroidaceae bacterium | reverse complement strand
CGTTGTTTTTTATATTCAAAAATGTCTGTTTTCTTCTTTTTCTCGGTTACGTAGCCCGCTACGCGCCCTACAAAAAATAATAAAACACCCTATTTTTGCTCTATAAAAAACTTAACGATATAAATTTAAACAGCTTCTTACTTTACAAGCAGTTTACCAGTCTTGCAGAACCCGGCTTCATCTGTGGCAAGATAGAAATAGATGCCTGGTGCATAGCCTGCGGTGTTGACATCAATCCGTACCGATGAGGTGGTATCCTCCACGACATTTCCCTTTGCGTCATAGACAACCAATGACACATTGCCCGTGAGGTTGCAAGGTGTGAATACGAAGTTCTCGCCAGCTATAACCACGTTGCTCAATAGCGACAGTTCCTTGCCGTGATGTACGGGTGCTACAGATGTGCAGTCGGGCACAGGCTTGCTTCCCTTAATCATGCCCTCTATGCACTTTGTGTCACTGCCGGCAGGTGTGGTGACGGTCAAGGCAATGTCATAGGTCTGGTCGGGCGCAATGGTGATTACCGGGTTGCGCACATTGTCGGCACTGATAGAGATTGGCGCCGGGGTTATCTCCCAATGCCATTCTGCACCGTTCTGGTTCACGATGCTGTAGCTGTCGAGTTGTATCTGGCGTGGATAACTGCCGTTTGTGTTGTCGCCCGAGCCGGCATTCAAAATCAAAGGTTGCGCAATGGGCTTGAACTGGGGGTCGACAAGTTCGCGCTCCCATATACCATTGTTTGTGGCAAGGCGTATCACACCCTCCTTGTAGAACGGCAACATGCGGTTGAGGTTAGCCACACGTGGCAAACCTTCGCTAAAAGCAACCCATCCGTCGGTTGTATCATCGCGGTAGAGCACACGTCCGCGCGGTGTGGTATAGCTCTCGTTCAGGTAGCCCATTGTATATGCGATGGCATATGCGGCATTCTTCTCATTGCCGGTGAGGAAGAAACGGCCCACCTGGTGTGGCTCCATCTTCCCGTCCCAACTGAGGATTGTAAGACCGTCATCAAGTTTCTCCCATGTCTCGCCGTTATTTACGGTGCGCCACAGGCCACCAGCATTGCCGTCACTCACCCATATCTCGTTCTCGTCGGTGGGGTGTATCACAATCTTGTAGGTAATAGAGTAGGTCATCTCGTCGGGGATAGGATACTCCTCGAATGTGGCACCTGCATCAAGCGAATAGAAGATGCGCCCCCAGGTCGATACTACAATCTTGTCGGGGTTCGAGCGCGAGAGCGCCACTGCGTTGATAGGCTTGTTGAACGTATGTACAGTAGAGAACGATGCACCGTCATCGCGTGTTCGCCACAGGGTCTTGTGCTCGTCGTCACTGCTTCCCTGCACAATGTAGAAGCACTGCGCATAGCGTGGATCGAACTCAAGGCTTATACCATGTTGTGAAGACTCCTTGGGATATGTCCAGTAGTCGAGGAACGGAACGAACTCATCGCGCCAGTCATCGGGCATGATTACATTCTCGGAATCGCTGAACGCCACCTTGCGTGGGTTCGAAAGGAACACATAGCCTGTAGGACGCTCCGAACCGCGCATCGAGAGGGTCACTCCGTTGTAGTGGTCAAGCTGTGACATGTTGCCGTTGTGGTTACGGCCACCCACCATCACATCCTCGTTCCAGCCTTGGTCGAAGCCCCATAGCTCCGAAGCATAGAGACCGTTGAGTTTAGGCTGTGCATCGGCAAGGAAGAAATCATTGCTGTATATCATACCGCCGTCGGTTGAGAGCCATGTGTCACCAGTGCCGTTTGTCTGTATGCACTGCATGTCGCAATGGAGGTCGAAACGTCCGTAATATCCACCCACGTTCTCCAGGGTCTTGCCTCCGTCTGTTGAGCGGTAGAGCTGTATTATACCCACAAGCAGCTGCTCAGGATCGGTAGCCGATGCCGTACACACAAGGTCGTAATATCCCTGGCCTCCGTTCCTGTCAACTACCTCCATCTGCTCAGTCGGGTCGGTAACGGTGAACGACGCACCGCCATCGGTACTTTTGTAGAGCAGTGCGGGGCCACTGAAATAGAGAGGACCAGGCTGTGACAGGTGGTTCCTGCGACAAGCCCAAAGGTAGACATAATCGGCTCCTGTGGGTGCCTCGCTCAAGCCGATGCGTGCGCTGATGAGTGGCTGGCCGTCGAGTGTGAGCTGGTTCCACGATGCACCGCCGTCAATGCTCTTGTACAGCTTCACGGTGCTCTCCTGCTCAATGGCAACATAGCACACATCGGGGTTCTGTACCGAGTATTTTATGTCGAATACCATGCCGCCGAGCATCCAGTTCCATGACTTGCCGCCGTCGGTAGAACGCCACAGCTGTGCTCGGTCACCCGCAAGGATTATATTGTCATCAGAGGGGTGAAAGTAGGCTACGCTCGTACGTGCATATGTTGCCTTCTCGGGGGTGATGTTCTCCCAATTCTCGCCACCGTCATTACTTATCCAGAAGACGCCACCGGCACCAACAAGTACACGGTCGGGGTTTGAGGAGCTTATATCAACGGTTGTTATCTCGCCGGCCATCCATTCACCGTCATTGCATGGAGTCCATGACTCGCCCTTGTCAACTGAACGGAAGATAAGGCCGGTCTCGGAACCGCAGTAAAGCACGTTGGGGTTTGAGCGTGATGCCCTGAAACGCTGTATATTTGCCTGCGCGGGTGACTCCTTCTTTGTTAGATAGTCGTATGTGACTATAGGTGATATTACCTGCCACTCGTTCTGCTGCACCCCGTCGCGCGAAGCCGCACGCTTGCGTGCACGCTCGGCACGAGCCTCACCCGTAGCACTCTCCACGTCACTGTGGTATGTACTTGCCAACGGCAGCCTTATTATGCCGTCGGGCTGAACGAAATGCGAATAGGCCAACTGGAAACGGCGGAAGTGGTTCACCACCTGCTTGGTGTCACGGCTTTTGCGTCGCGCACCGGGGTTGTCGCGCAAGTACACATTGAAACTGTCGACAAGGGCATTATAATCAAGCCCGTCAGGATTGGCCATCGATGCCATCCAGGCTGGAGCACCCGCCGGCAAGTAGTTCAATTTATATGGAGTGAAGTGTTTGTCCGGAGTCTCCTGTGCTGTAGCACCGAACAGCGATGATGCACAAAGGAGCGATAGTATTACTTTTTTCATGGCTATTATTTTAAAGGTCAAGCCTTGTCATCCCGACAGAGCGAAGCGACGAGGGATCTCTCACGCAAGGTTATTCGCAAAAGCTCATCGAAAACATCTTTTGATAATTTTCAATAAAGGAACGGCCGAGATGACAAAGTCTATTATCGTTTCTTATTTAATGATGAATTGTCCGAAGAATCTCTGTGTCGCACTCTTGATTGAATAGATATATACACCAGTCTTGAGGTTCTCAAGACCTACCGCCATGCGTTCTGTGCCTGCCGGAACCATTGCACCCAGCAACTGCTGTCCCTTCATGCCGTGCACGGTAAGCTGTGCATCCTGGTCAAGTCCCGATGCAAGTACCACAAGCGGCTGGCCTGCTGTAAGTAGGGCACTCTCGATACCCACCTCGGCCACCTTGGTCTTGTCGATGGCAGTCTCGCCCTCAATGGTTATCATATTCTTTATTGTACGCGATGAGGTACCGGCAGCAGTTGTGATTGTCAATGTGACATCGTAATTCCCTGGCTTGCCGAACACTACACGCGGATTGCGTGCACTGGCATCGCTCACATACTTGGGCTGTGGTGAGAAGTTCCACTGCCACTTGGTGTTCTCGTCCTGACGCACGATGCTGTAGCTGTCGAACTGCACCTCCTTGTTAGGGTTGCCTGTGAGGTCACCGCTACCGAGGTTCATTGCCATTGGCTGTGGCACGGCAATGAAATCCTGATGATAGAGAGGTGCCTCCCAAAGACCCTGGTCGGTTGCCATGCGCAATACTCCGTTCTTGTAGAATGGAACCACCTTGGAAATACGTGCACCAGGGTTCAGGCCGCTCGAGTAATCGATGAATTCGCTCATGGTGTTGTCGCGGAAATAGACACTCGCACCGTCGTAGCTTGTAACATAACAGCTGTTGTACTCATCACCGACCAGTATTATCTGATGTATTCTCATACCCGAGAGGTTGGCAAGATCAAATGCCGACCAGCTGTTACCTCCGTCAAAACTCTCGCTCACGGCACCGTAACGGTCATTGCATATAACAAGCACGTGGTCCGCGTCATTGGGGTCGACCACAACGCGTGTGAAATGCAGGTAGTCATCGGTGATGGGGAACGGTTGGTCGCAGACTACGAAGCTCACACCGCCATCATCAGAGCGCCACAGATTCCATGCGCCCACCACATAAAGGCGGTCGGGGTTCGTGCGCGCGAACTCATAGCTGTAGAAATCCTCGCCTTCGCTGTCAAAGACTTTCTGGAACGATGCACCCTCATCATATGAGAGATAACCAGCCCAGTAGTCGGTCATGTCCTGCAGGAACACCTTGAGGGCATAGCGCGGGTCGGTAGCAATCTCACCGCAGATGCGCAAGGACTCATACGGTTTCTTCTCGGTAAACCATGTCCTGAAGTCCTCGCCTATGGTGCCGTCAATCTCACGTGGCATTATTCGTGTAGAGGCATCGGTAAAGTACACCTTCCAAGGATTGCTCTTCATCACATATCCTGTAGCAATCTCCACACCGCCTACATGCAACGAGTTGCCCTCGCCATATGTGGCAGCATGCACCACGTCGCCGTTGTGCCAGCGACCCGCCGCCATCACATCCTCGTTCCAGCCGACACCAAGTCCCTGATAGTCCGAAGCATAGATGCCGTCATAACGGTCCTCGCCCTTGGTCTCGAAGAAATCACGCGAATATTTTATACCGCCATCGTTGCATATCCATGTATCACCGCAGGGGTGTATTGCTATATCCTGTATGTCGCAATGCATCCAGTCGTTGCGCTGGTAACCTCCAATGGCATGGTCGCGATAGTTGCAAACACCCTCGGCCGTCGAGCGGTAGAGCGATGTAAGACCGAACAGCACATGCGCAGGGTCGGATGCCGATGCGCCAATCATCATATCGAAGAAGCCCTGTCCACCGGCAGCGTCCATAATGGGTGAGAAGGTGACATCGTAATACTTGCCACCCTTGTCGGTCTGGTTCTCCCAGGTCACTCCACCATCCTTTGACATAAGGATATAAGGGGTGCCCTTACCGCCTTTGGGGCCTGCATCGTACCCCCAAGGGTCATCGGTGACAAGTGCATATACATAGTCCTCGCCACCAGGTGCCGCACTCACTGCAAGGCGACCGCATATCACCGAATAGACAGGCAACTCGCACTTGCTCCAGTTCATACCGCCGTTATCCGACACAAAAATATCGGCCCAAGGGCCAGCGCCTTCGCGACGCAAGAGGTATATGCGGTCGGGGTTGCCGGGCTGCAGTTCATGGTCAAAACATACACCACCGGCTGTACAATAGAAGGATTCACCGCCATTGTCCGAGATGTAGAAACCGCCACCCTTGTTGTCATAGTTTCCGCCACCGGCAGCGACCGTGACGCGGTCAGTATTCTCGGGGGAGATCCTTATCGAGTTCACACGGTTCACTATATCCTCACATCTTTTCCAGCTGTTACCGCCGTCAGTGCTCTTCCACAGCCATGGACCACCGCCAACGAACACTATATCCTTATTTGTAGGATGCACGGTTATGCTGTATATCGAGCCGCCGAAGTTATGCTGTGGGGCACATGGTTGCCAGCTCATTCCGTGGTCAGTTGTCTTGAATACGACACCCGACTCGGTACCGCAATAGAGCGTGGCACTGTCACTCAAGGCCACCGCTATGCGGAACACGCACACCTGGGAGTCCTTGCGCTTTACCTCGCCGTTCTTCTGCTCATATGTCCTGTTGGGGCCAATGTTGCGCCACAGGAGCGCATCACCCTTGGCATTGGACTCAATCACGCTGCTGTTCATGGAGTCTACCTTTGCCGCATACTGTTCTATGGTTGGCAACACTATAGTTCCGTCCTGTGCCACGTGGTTGCGGTAGGCGGCCATCCAGCGACGGTAGTAGTTGACCGCAGGCTTGTTGTCAACAGTCTTTACCCAGATGTTGATGTCCGAGGCGCGCCAGTCGTTATACAGACGCTGCATCTCGTGGAAATTCACACCCGTAGGATCCTTGGCAATCCTG
>JAFYWE010000190.1 GCA_017558165.1 Bacteroidaceae bacterium | reverse complement strand
CCGTTCATATATATGGCATATACGCCATTCTTCTTGGCACGGTCAGAATAACCACCGGCACGCTTGATGTAATAGCTCAGTTTCTCACCCTTCTTGTAGTTAAGTGTAATAGGATAACGTACCTCACCGCTTATCTTGATGGTGCTGGTATACTGTGGTACCATCAGGACATCACTCTCACGCAGGACAATATCCTCGACACCACCGGGATTGTTTATGGCCATCTCGAGATTTATTGCCACGGCATAGACGTCGCCGAGTTCGAGTTTGAGGTTCATGAGCGAATCGGCAAGAGTAATGTCATAATCGCTCTCGGAGCGCATACTCTCCTCGTACATCTGGATTTGCGATAGCTTCATCACACTCTCACGCTGTGCACGCTCCTCATCGGTCATCTTACGATAGAGACGAGCACCCTCGGGGTATGCGAAATCAGACAGTCCACCAGCAGCCTTTACAAGGTCGCTCAAACGGTAGTTGCGGCTATACATTGCATAATCACCGGCAAAGTTCACAGCACCCTCAACCGACACGTTCATCGTAACTGAGTTCACAGGGCTCTTGCGTACATGAACCTCATCAAAAGGTTCAAGTATAAAACCAGGCTCACCCTCGACAACAAAACCGTCCTTGATTGCAAAACTGAAGTTCTGGGTTATCGTATCCTGCTCGGCCAATGCCTTTGCATCATATATACGGCGGAACACGTCGACCTTTACCATCGACGCGGCATTGGTCAATCCTCCTGCCTGGAGGACAAAATCCTCAATGGTAGTATTCTCGGCATATTCATATACACCAGGGAAATTCACCTCACCGTTGATCCTGAGAGTCTCCTCACCACGCATATCGTGTACTGATGGTATGAACAGCACATCCTCCTTGCGGAGCTCGACATCAGGGACACGACCATCCATTATACCTTCGATGTCGACAGCAAGCACCTCCAGACGACGGTCAGCCTTACGACGGTGCATCACGGCACGTGCAGTAAAGGCATCCTCACGCAATCCGTCAGCAGCTTCAAGCAGGTCCAGTACGGTGTTGATATTTCCACCGGTCTCATACATGCCTGGATGGAACACTGCACCCTTGACCTCTACCATATTCGAGAAACGTGATACTATGGAATCCACGAAAATCGAGTCACCGTCAAAGAGTTTGAATGAAGAAAAGGCATCCTTCTCTACCGTGTGTACAGAATATTCGCGACCGCTCTTGCGGATTACCCTTACATTCTTTGTAAATGCATCGCCCGTGAAGTTTCCGGCAAAGGAGAGCAATCTTGACAAAGTCTCGTCCTCTTTCATCTCATATTTCATGGGACGCTTTACCTTACCGCCGACACTGACAATAGCATCATAAGGACCAACGACAATGAGATCGTTGTCCTGCAGACGTATGTTACCGCTGTTGTTTCCGTTCACGATATAGTCATAGACATCAATCCTTGCAACAGACTTGCCGCCACGGAACACATTGATGTCACGCAGCGTACCCATATCACTGATACCACCGGCTGTGTACAATGCATTGAAAAGCGTCGAGAAAGCACTCAATGTATAAGAGCCCGGAGCAACGACATCGCCAACGACCTCGACCTTTACACTACGTACCGTACCTACGGAAAGAGTTATTGATGAGCCGTTATAATCATCGCCGAGCATTTTCTTGACATATTCGTTGGCCTTGGCTACTGTAAGCCCGGAGAGCCTTAAGGGACCGATTCCATCAATGACCACAAAACCGTCTGGAGAAATCTCACCGTCTATGCTCTGCTGCGATGCGCCCCAGATATCAATTATCACCTGATCGCCGGCACCAAGTACATAATCGGCCGGAGTAGGGATATTCATTGCCGGCTCAAATGTGAGCAGCTCATTGTTGAAGAGATTACGGCCATAAACAGTCTCCTTATCTTTCATAAGATTGTTGTAATACGCGACAGAATCTATATCCAGGAATCCCATCTCGGACTGCAACAATTCACGTTTCTGCAGATTGTTGTACTTGACTTTCTCATCGCGGAGCATGAAGTTCTCACCCTTGCGGTCATTGACAGCAGCATTCTTGTCCGAAGCATTCCTGTTTCTCTTGATAGTGGTTATATCCACAGCACCGAGACCCTCCTGTTCCTGGTCATACTTTGCCTTTATTCGGCGTAACTGCGCCGGCGTGACACCCTGCCTGAGCAATTTCTGGGCAATTGTCTTTTCATCACTACCCCTCTCACGCTCCGTCATCACAATCTTTATGACCTGTTCATCTGATACAGATTGCGCTGCCACCCACTGGAATGAGAGAAGCAACGCAAAGAGAAAAACTATTTTTTTTGTCATTATCAAAACTTTTTTCCGTAAACTATGTAAATCACCGTGGTAACAATCAACTTTATGTCCAACCAGAATGAACGTTTCTGCAAATATTCAAGATCCATCTGAAGACGTACAAGCATCTTGTCCAAGGTATCGGTATACCCGTTATGTATTGTAGCTTTTGAGGTCAAGCCTGGGCGCATCAGGAAGATGTAATCGTAATCAGGGTTCACCTGACGTATCTGGTCTATGAAATACTGACGTTCCGGACGCGGACCGACAAAGGACATATCACCCTTAAGCACATTGAAAAGCTGGGGGAGCTCATCCAGATGGTGTTCTCTCAAGAACTTACCGACCTTTGTAAGACGTTCGTCACCCTTTGCCGCCAACTGGGGTTTACCATTCGACTCCGAATTGACACGCATGGTACGGAACTTATATATATTGAACGCCCTGCCTTTATATCCGATTCTCTCCTGCCTGAAAATAACGCTTCCTTCATTCTGCACACGGAGCGCCACATATACAATCAAAAAAACAGGAGACAGCACCACTATCCCAAAAAACGAACATACCAAATCAAATATACGCTTGACCGCACGCTCAAAGGAATTCATTCCATCAACTATAACCATATCTTGATATTCCGTAATCTATCTATCCAAAACAGAGATTGTCCATAAGCCCCTCAATAAAGTACCGACAATGTGTGTGTCTTTTTCTTAATAGCCCATGAACGTCTCTATTATCTTAACTTGCTTTTAACAAAAATATTGCAAAGAAAACACTTTTTTTTGGTCAAAAAAAATCCATCAGGGAACAAACACTGCCAAGAAGAGAACACAAACGCCACTTCAAGCGCATAACACACTATCTACCAACTAATTAACAAAGCCAATCCTTAAAAACCGTTTTTTTGAAAAAATCACACCTTCTCAAGCACGGCACCCGGATAGTAATGGTTCAGGATCTCCACATAGGAATACCCCTTCTCGCCCATTACGGCAGCACCTATCTGGCAAAGCCCTACTCCATGCCCCCAGCCGGCACCCTTTAGCACAAAAGAGATTACCCCATCCTCCTCGACCTTGTCAACGACAAAAGCAGAACTGTAGAGATGCGAAGCTGATAACCAACGACGTATCTCAAGTTCCTTACCGACTACGACAGAGCGTTTTGAACCGACCACGCGCAACCTTACAAGACGCCCCGAAGCGGCACGTTCAACCGGTTGCAAATCAATAATTTCTCCGAAATCAATACAGGAGCGTTCCTTTACCAGTTCTGTAAGCTGTTCCTGTGTATACCTTACCGTCCAGCGATAGAAGTCATTGGTCTCCTGATCATAGCCATTGAGCACCTGAGACAGTACCTCCTTACTGCCCGAAGAACAGAATGAAGCAGGCACGCTCTCTATCCACTCGCGCGCCACACTCTCCGACGTGAGATCAGGTAACGGCTCACCACCATCACTGTCACGGAAAGTCTCAAGATAGGGAAAATCCTCGTTCTCCCAACAGGCCGAGAAACGCTCCGTGACACCACCACAGCACTTGCTGAAACGGGCATCACAGACCTTGCCGTCATACTTGAGGACAATATCGCTCGTATCCTGCACCGCACGTACCACATTAGGGTTGGCCGCACGCGTAACGCCTTGATAACGTTGACAATGATCATCGGCACAGAAATCGAACAGAGTGTGGTCCTCACGCGCATACCAGCGTATGATTTCATCATCACTTTCCCACCCGAGAGTTCCTTGCCGGACCACGCCACCACGTTGCAGCTGCGCATAAAGCCAACTGCGCGAAATTATCGTATGAGCCCTCAGCAGTTCCAAGGATGACGTCGCGGACATCTCACTTGATATCACGCTTACAAGGTAATCCTCTACCGGCAACCTGTTCACGGCGCGTACCTCGCCTTCCTCAACGATAAACAACAACTCACCCGTAAAGCACTGGTCTTCCTTGCGTTGCCAATGGAAACCGACACCAATCACCACATCATGCAACAGAAAACGCGCATCTGCGGACTGTGGGTAAAAATGCAACGTATCAAACGGATTACCGTTAAGACACAGTTTGCCGTCTACCACAGAAACGACATTGCCGGATGCCACGAAAGGGGCATCCGAGCAAAAATCACCGATCAAATCGAACTTTATCTCCGGAGCGCGGAGTATTCCAATATCAATACGCCTCATTCCCCACCAATCAAATCATCGACAACAGATTCAACGGCATCGGGAGAAAGAGCCACCTCCTGTAGCATAGCCAAAGCTTCATCGGCACTGATGGCACGGAAATCCTCACTCCTTGGAGTTATCATAAGGCCGGCCATATCAAGGGCACCCGGACTGACGAGACGTTGACCGTCAACCTCGGCACCGTAACAAGCCGGGCGATGAGCGGCGCGTGGTATCACAGTCGTGACATATCCCTCGCCTGGAGCATAGTACACGAATACATTCATTCGTGGCTCTGGCTCATCACCCACTACAGGCATTGCTGCAAGTAGAGCCTCGAACAGTTCTACAGAACGCGACACATTACGCGTCTCAATCCTGAAGAGAGGCACTGCATATGTAGTAACATTGTAGATACCGCCGTCGGCATTGACAAGCAATGGTTCAAGACCATCAGCAACCTCCTCACGCCAATATTCACCGAAAAGAGGAACGCGGTCAAGAGGTACAGCCTGCAAATGCGCATGGTCCGGCGCCGAAGCACCACACAAGGCGCCGTTATAGAAAAGCGTCATCCCCTGCCACTTGTGCGCAAGATGCAGCATATCGGCATACATCGGCAACAGCATCTGCGGGAGATGCTCCTTCACAGGCAGAGTGAAGTGACAAGGAAGTATCGGGAAAGGATTCACAAGAAGCTCCAACGAGCCCATGGCATTCTCAGTGATCTGCTCACCAGGGCGGTTACCGGCACACAGGAAACACTTGCGTGCGGCAATGGACTCCTTGTCGACCTTTGCAGCCGAAGAAACAGCCCTTGCAGGATTATACTGCAGTGTGATTCCATTACCGAGTTCACGCAACTCGACGTCATCAAGTGCGGCATAACGCCCTGCGGCATCGGGCCACTGCGCCAACTGCCCGTCAAAGAATGCTTTCAACCCGTCACCGTCAGGAGTTGCCATTGACCTTACAAGTTCCAAGCGCGCCTTAAGTTCTGCCGTGCGCAATGAGTCCTTGTAGAGATTATGCGCATTTACCTTTGCGTGCGACAGGGCCGCATCGGAATTACCGCCCCAACGGCGGCACAGATAGAGGACGTCATATATTCGACCGATGCGGTAACGGCGTGAGATGGCAAGACCTACGGCATAGTCCTCGCCATAGCTTACGTTAGGGAAACCCGCCTCACGTATCACGGGAGTGAAGAAGGCGCGCGGAGCACCGAGTCCGTTTATACGCAATGCGTTGTTACGGCCGTTCTCCTCGCTCCACTCGCGGTGGTCTATTATGCCAGGAGGCAATGTATTGAGTTCAAAATCGCATATCCTGTACGAACCTATGAGCATTGCGCACTGTTGGGCATAGAAGCCATCCACCACACGCTGCAAGGTATTATCGTCGCTGTAGATATCGTCACTGTCAAGCTGCACCGCAAAACGTCCGCAACGCTCATCGTTCACGGCAAGCTGCCAACAACCGCCGATACCAAGATCATTGCGCGACGGGATTATATGCACCACCCTTTCGTCGGCAAACGAATCAATAATAGCCGGTGTCCTGTCGGTCGAATGGTTATCAACGACCAATATGTTGAACGCAAACGTAGTCTGTTGCCTGAGCACCGATGTTATGGCATCGGCAATGGTAGATTCACGGTTGAGTACAGGAATGATTACCGAAGCTTCTACTGGGAAATCACCGGCAGAAAGGTCTATTTTCTCATACTTGCATGCCGGCAACAGGCCACCGATAGCCTTGAGGTGATGAGTACACACCTGTTCCATCTCAATCTGCACGTTGCGCTGCGCAGGGTTCACATAATCGAACTGTTTCTCACCGCTCTTGCGTGTATCGTACTCACACTCGGTATATACATACTCGCAATGATGGTATATACGTCCCACGCGGCTCATGGCAAGCCTCAATTGGTAAAGCCCTGCATATTCACACGGTACAAGCGACTCTGCAAGATACTGCTTGAGAGCCGATGTCCTGAACAGCAGCAACGACCCGAAATCAAAATCATTGCGCAAGGAGCCGGCCTGGTACTCTATCGTAGGAGCCTCAACCACCATGCCGTCAACACTCTTGCAATAGTGCGAATAACCCATTGAGGCATCATCGGGCATGGCATCAACGAATGCACGCATCTTATCGGCATCCACATCAACATCCTCCTTTGCAAGGAAGAGGACATAATCGGCAGAAGCACGCTCGGCCATATCCTTGAACAGGATACTTTTCTGCAGGGAATCGACCTGCAGTACCGACACCTTCCCGGGAAGCTCCGCATCTACAGGAGAGGCACTCAGAAGCCACACTTTACTCACGGCCTCAAGCGAGACAAGACGCTCTGTCAGCGACGCATCAAAGACGTCACCTGCAAGCGGCATGAACAGTTCTATTGTATTGTTTTCCATAAATTCTTTAAAGTTTCAGTTCAAAAGTAGTGAAAAAGAGCTACAATCACGCATTTTCAGAGAGTGTTTTTGCACTATATATATAAAATAATATTTTTATTTGTTATAAGACGGAAATTACCACTTTTTTGCACTATCTTCGCGTTGGAATATACATATTCCGCATATCGCATTCAAGAAAAAACAAGAGTGAAAGAGAATGGAAGGCAAGAAAAGAGAACTTTTGGGAATGACGCTTGACGCGCTCAAGGAGGCAGTGAAGGAGGCCGGAATGCCGGCTTTCACAGCAAAGCAGATTGCCGATTGGGTATACAGCAAGAGAGTGCGTTCAATCGATGAGATGTCAAACATTTCCCTCAAGAACCGCGAAAGGCTCAAAGAACTTTTTGAAGTCGGATTCAGCGCCCCCGCAGAGGCCGCGCACTCTGTTGACGGCACAATCAAATATCTTTACCGAGTAAACGAAAACCGTTTTGTCGAGGCCGTATACATCCCCGACGGTGAACGCGCCACGCTGTGTGTATCATCACAGGTAGGTTGCAAGATGAACTGTCTGTTCTGCATGACAGGCAAGCAGAAGTACACGGCAAACCTCACCACAAATGAGATCCTGAACCAGATTCTTGCATTGCCCGAATTCGAGAAGCTCACCAACATTGTATTCATGGGTATGGGCGAGCCTTGCGACAACCTTGACAACCTGTTGCCCGCAATAGAGGTACTCACCAGTGACTACGGACTCGGATGGAGCCCGCACCGCCTGACGGTATCCACCGTGGGTGTACGCAAGGGACTCAAGCGCCTGCTCGACTCGGGCGATTACCACATAGCGGTGAGCCTCCACCACCCAGTTCCCGAAAAACGTCAGGAGATAATGCCGGCCGAGAAGGGATATCCCATCGTTGAGATGCTCGATCTGTTGCGAGAGTACGATTTCAGCCACCAGCGCAGGCTCACATTCGAGTATATCGTATTCAAGGGTGTGAACGAGACAATGTTCTACGCACGTAAGTTGCTGAGCCTGCTCAACGGCATCGACTGCCGCATAAACCTCATACGCTACCACGCCATCCCGGGCGTGCCCCTTGAGGGAGTTGATGAGGAGGGCATGGTACAGCTCAGGGACTACCTCACGAAGAACGGCCTCTTCACCACCATCAGGGCATCGCGCGGCGAGGACATCTTTGCCGCCTGCGGTATGCTCTCGACACTTAAACAGAACAAGAACGAAAAATGACAGATACAATGAAAAAGCTTATTTTACTTGCACTGATAATCCTCACTATCACTAGTTGCGGCAATGTATCAAAGCATGCAATCGGCAACCCTTATGAGGTACTCGTGGTATGCAACGATGACATATGGGAGGCTCCTGCCGGGAGGGCACTGCTCTATGCGCTCGACACCGACATCCCCGGCCTGCCACAGTCTGAGCGTTCATTCAGGATCTCAAGGGTCACCGAGAAGCATTTCAGGGGCTCTACAAAGGCATTCCGCAACATCATCTTCGTGGACATCAACGAGAACCGCTACACACAGAACTCTTTCAAGTTCACACGTGACGTATTCGCGACGCCACAGGTATACATGGGTATCCACTCACCCAGCATGCAGGAGTTCGAGAAGTTCGTGACAGAGAACTCACAGGTAATCGTGGACTTCCTCACACGAGTGGAAATAGAGAGACAGATGAACGTACTTGAAGGTGGTTACAACGAGAAAGCGTTCAAGATTGTCAAGGATATGTTCGGCTGCGAGCTGAAGGTCCCCGGCTACCTCAACGGACACATGAAGGGCGAGAACTTCGTATGGCTGTCCGACTTCAACGACCCCAAGGCCGAGATCCAGAGCTTCATGGTATACAGCTACCCATACACATCTACCGACAATTTCTCAAGGGAGAACTACATACACATGCGCGACTCCGTGATGAAGAGGAACATCCGCGCAAAGAGAATGGACCAGTACATAAAGACCGTGGACTGGTCGGTAGAGATAACCGAGGGCTCATATAGGGACCGTTACATCCAGGTGGTACGCGGACTCTGGGAGATGGAGAACGACATCATGGGCGGCCCGTTCGTGTCACACTCGGTCGTGGACGAGATAAACAACAGGGTCATTGTAGTAGAGGCATTCCTCTATGCCCCCAACAGGAAGAAAGGCTCGATGATGCGCAAGCTCGAGGCATCATTGTTCACACTCAAGTTGCCCGCCGACAAGTTCATTGAAGAGAGCAACAGATTACAGGAGTTCAGTATTGAAGAGAAAAAATAAAAACAAATAGCATTTGGCCCTGTGTATATGTCATCCCAAAACATAGCAAGGGCTCTTGGGAAAGCCCTTGGCTTGACATGACAAGAACATTTATTTCTACTCCTCAGTCACTACGTGACAGCTCCTCTTATCATGAGGAGCACTGATTTTTCTTGATTTAAATTTTAATTTAAGAATAAGACTTAAATATAAGTTCTAAAGTCCTCCTCT
>JAFYWE010000189.1 GCA_017558165.1 Bacteroidaceae bacterium | reverse complement strand
CTGCGCGTTCAGAGGCTGCAGCTTCTCGGCGCAAGCACTTTCTGCATTCTCAAGCACGCGTTTGATGAGCGGGTGCTCCTCGTTGAGCAGTACGGTGTACATGTCGGGCATGTCGCCATAGAATGACATGCCGCCCTGGATGGCTGCCATGTCCTTCATGCGGCGCATATACTCGGCCTGTGTAATCATCACCGGGGCTGCTGTCTCGCCCATAGCCTGTGTCATTACGTGGAACTCCTTCTTCTCCATCTTGGGCAACTGGCTCTCGAACACGCCAGTGAGTACCTCTCTCTTGTTCTCGGTAAGGGTGCTTACCTTCTGCTCCTCTTTTACAATAAGGTTCTCTACTGTATCGCTGTCAACGCGTGTGAAGCGTGCCTTCTCGAACTTGCGCTCCAGCAGACTGATGAGAGCCACGTCCAACTGGCCGTCCATCAACAGCACATTGTAACCCTTGTTCTTGGCGTTGTCTATGAAACTGAACTCCTTCTCCTTGTCGTTTGAGTATAGGTAGATTACGTTGCCCTCCTTGTCGGTCTGCTCGGTGGCGATCAGCTTGTTGTACTCCTCGTAGGTGTACTTGTTGCCGTCGGTATCCTGCAACAGAGCGAACTTGCTTGCCTTGTCATAGAAATCCTCCTCGGTGAGCATACCGTAGTTGATGAAGATCTTCAGGTCGTTCCACTTCTCCTCGAACTCCTTGCGGTCGTTCTTGAAGATCTGCTGCAGACGGTCCGATACCTTCTTCGAGATGTATGTAGAGATCTTCTTGACGTTAGAGTCGCTCTGCAGGTATGAGCGTGACACGTTCAACGGGATGTCCGGTGAGTCGATTACACCGTGCATGAGTGTGAGGAAGTCCGGTACTATGCCTTCTACCTCGTCGGTAACATATACCTGGTTGCAGAACAGCAGAATCTTGTTCTTCTGCAGCTCGAGGTTACTCTTTACCTTAGGGAAGTAGAGCACGCCGGTGAGGTTGAAAGGGAAGTCAACGTTCAGGTGAATCCAGAAGAGTGGCTCGTCGCTCATTGGGTAGAGCTTGCGGTAGAACTCCTTGTAGTCCTCGTCCTTAAGTTCGCTTGGCTTGCGTGTCCACAGCGGGGTAGTGTCGTTGATGATGTTGTCCTCATCGGTCTCTACCTGCTTGCCGTCCTTCCATTCCTTTTTCTTGCCGAACGCAATTTCTACCGGCAAGAAACGGCAGTACTTGTTGAGGATACCGCTGATACGGCTCTCGCTCAGAAACTCCTTGCTCTCCTCGTCGATGTACATGATGATGTCTGTTCCGCGCTCTGCCTTCTCAATCTCCTCGAGTGTGTACTCAGGGCTACCGTCGCAGCTCCATTTTACGGCCTGTGCGCCGTCGCGGAATGACTTGGTCACGATCTCCACCTTCTTTGAGACCATGAATGCCGAGTAGAAACCAAGGCCGAAGTGTCCGATGATGTTGTTTGCGCTGTCCTTGTATTTCTCAAGGAAGTCTGTTGCGCCCGAGAGTGCAATCTGGTTGATGTACTTCTCAATCTCCTCGGCTGTCAAGCCGATACCGTTGTCGCTTACGGTGATGGTGTCAGCACCAAGGGTTACCTTTACTCTTGGTGTGCCAAGCTCACCCTTGAACTCGCCCTTCTCATGCAAGGTCTTCAGCTTCTGTGTGGCATCAATTGCGTTAGATACAATCTCACGGAGAAAAATCTCGTGGTCGCTGTACAAGAATTTCTTGATTACGGGGAAGATGTTCTCTGTTGTTACCCCAATGTTTCCTTTCTGCATATCGTTATGTTTTTAGTATTTGCAATTATGGTGCAAGCGGCACCACCTTATATAAAACAAAAAAAATGCCAGTTGTTCTCAACTGACATTTTGGCAGAATATGTATATGTTGTATTGAATACTTCTGTCGCCAGGTTCTGCCTGGGTGGCAGATGAACGGCTTTACTTGAAGAACTCGAGGTTTGTGAAAGCTGGGGAGAGTTCGCCCTTCTCAATCCTGTGGATTACATCAACTACGGTATCGTTCATTGGCGTTGCTACGCCTACCTTACGGCCGAATGTGCTTACCACTCCGTTGATGGCATCGACCTCGGTGAGCTTGCCCTTCTCAAGGTCCTGCAGCATACTTGCCTTCAGTTTCGCATGCTTGCGTATTGCGATTGGTATTATGAAAAACGAGAATGCTTTCTTTATGCTGTTCTTGTAGTCGAGAAGTTTGACGATATCCTTGCCCTGTACCGGTTCTATCCTGATGTCGCCTGCAGCGCACACGTCAATGCACTCCTTGATGAGTGCCTGCACTATCCTGCGCGATGCCTTTGGCTTTGCAGCCTCGCCGAACGTGCAGCCGAGTACTGCGCTCATTCCCGAGAATGCTGAGTTTATGAGTAGCTTGCTCCAGCGTGAGCCTATGAAGTTGCTGTCAATCTCCACGGGGCCCATGAGTTCAAGCAATCTCTTTACATCGCCTATCAGGGCGTTCGGCTCATTCTGCAGTGAACCCAGGGAGAAGGTAAGTGAATCGGGGGCGCTTGTGAGCTCGCACACGCCAGGCTCTTTAAGTGTGGCTCCCCAGGCTACGGTGCAACCCAATACGTGGTTCTCGCCAACGATGTCGCCGATCTCCAGTTCGGGTATACCGTTCTGCAGTGTCACGATTACGCCGTCAGTGGCAAGGAACTCCTTGAGCATAGTGACAACCTCCTTGTTCTGCTGTTGCTTTGTCATAAGGAAAATGATGTCATATGTGCCCGACATCTCATCCGGTGTGTATGCCGTTACCGGTTGTGAGAAGTTCACGGTGCCTGTCACCTTGGCCCCGTTCTTGCGGAGTGCATCGATGTGTGCCTTGTTACGGTTGATTAGCTCAACTTTTCCGCCGTTCTTTGTTATGTATGCGCCCAATATTGTTCCCAATGAACCCGCGCCGTATATTGCAGCTCTCATAGGTATTAAGTTTGTGGTTGTTGGTTTTATGACTTTTAGCAATGACATGGTGGTTAACCCATCAATAATAAAGCGATGTCCTCTCATTCCGGTACGTAGTGAGGAATCTCTCGTCATCGCGGTAATAGAGATATCTCCCATACGGTCGATATGACATGAAAGGTAAAGTCCGGCATTGCGGTCAATGCCGATGTTCTTATCAATGCTTTTTGGCTTGCCCGCCGGGGGGTGTATTAAAACAAAAAAGGAACTCGTTTGAGTTCCTTTTTGTGATCCCGACAGGATTCAAACCTGTAACCTTCTGATCCGTAGTCAGATGCTCTATTCAGTTGAGCT
>JAFYWE010000188.1 GCA_017558165.1 Bacteroidaceae bacterium | reverse complement strand
TATGAGCCAATGGCGAGACAGCTTCCTGAAGGCTGGCGTGTTGTTCCCCTTCGTGCGTTTCTGTGCTCCTATGAACTCGCAGGAGAAGTATGCCGAGCCTTTGAACGGTGCGAAAAAGCGCTCTATTGAGCACAAGAACCACCTCAATATCGGTAGATTTTGGGCAAAGAATCGTGCGTACAGGACGGAGTCAAAGAAGGTATTTGATGAACTGAACGATACCTACGAGGACAAGCAGTACTACACTTGGGAGGAATTGATCGCAGACGATATGCGAGATGTTCAGGAGTTCAACAACTCGTTGCATCCTAACCAGAAGAAATACCCTGGTATGACACGCTGGCAAGTGCTTGAGGCAAATATGAACCCGACCCTTCAGACAATGGACAAATCGGTATGGGCACGTTTCATCGGTGAGAGAGTATCGACAACCATACGCCGAAACAGTTATTGCAGGGTGGCTTATAAGGATTGGTGGTTGAGCAAGACCGAGGTCATTGAGAAGCTGGAACCGAACAACTGGAAGGTGGATGCCTACTACCTGACCAACGACGATGGCGAAGTGACCGATGTATATATCTTCCAAAATGACCGCCTGATTGACAAGCTCGAGGATGTGGGTACATTCAACACTGCAGACGCCGAGCAGACCGATGAGGATAGAGAGATCTTCGTAGCACAGCAGAAGAAGATTGCCGACTTCAACGGATATATAAAGAAAAATGCCATTGTGCCGGTGGGTGTTGCCAAGTCAGAAGCACCAGTTGAAATAGAGGTTGAAGCATTGGAACTTCCGACCTTGACGGAAGAACTCGAGGAGGTTGTTACATACCATATCCCAGGAGCATTAGAATCCCTTTAGAATAGCATAAGAACAATATTAAAATAAGTTTGAGACAATGATTACAGCAGACAACAAGAAACGGATTTTGGAGGCCATTGTCGCCAACCGTGCAAACTACCCGAGTGATGCGAAGCACGCTGCTTCGTTGGGTATATCTACATCGGTATACAGCGCCATCAAGAACGGGCAGACCGACAAGGCCCTGAGCGATGCCAACTGGATAACCATTGCACGCCGTCTGGGTGTGAACCTTAGAGGCGGTATGGAGTGGAAAGCGGCACGAACCGCAACATTCGACTTTATCACAATACAGTTGGAGGCTTGTCAGCAGAGCGGCTTGAGTGCTATCCTCTGTGATATACCGAATATTGGCAAGACCTTCACAGCACGCTATTATGTGCAAGGCCATCGCAACGCAATCTATGTGGATTGTTCACAGGTGAAGACAAAGCTTAAGCTGGTGCGTAAGATAGCCAACGAGTTTGGCGTGAATAGCAACGGCCGATATGGTGATGTTTACGAGGATCTTGTTTATTACCTCCGTTCTATTGAGACTCCCCTTATTATCCTTGACGAAGCAGGTGACCTTCAGTATGAGGCATTCCTTGAGCTCAAGGCGTTGTGGAATGCCACCGAGAGATGTTGCGCCTGGTATATGATGGGTGCCGACGGTCTGAAGGCGAAGATTGAGCGCTCTATCGAGCACCAGAAGGTGGGCTATACCGAAATGTTGAGCCGATATGGTGACAGATACAGCAAGGTGACACCCGATGACGGCAAGGAACGTGAGAAGTTCCTGAAGGACCAGGCTTGTGCCGTGGCCAAGGCGAATGCCCCTGCTGGTACCGATATCGCCACCCTTGTGCGTAAGACCAACGGAGGACTTCGCCGAGTATATACCGAGATTGAGAAACTTAAAATGGCGTAACGATGGCAAAGAGAGCATACAGCCCAAAGGATGTTGCGAGTATCAACCACAAGGTGCTACCGTTTACAGGCAAGTGGAAAGAGGTGTTCGGTGAGCCTGAACAGGGCGACACTTGGTTTGTCTCTGGTCCCAGTGCCAGCGGTAAAAGTTCCTTTGTGATGCAGCTTGCAAAGATGCTTTGTGGTATCGGCCCAGTGCTGTATGTCTCACTTGAGGAAGGTGTCGGCTTGTCGATGCAACGCAGACTTGAGCAGTTCAAAATGAATGAAGTGCAAGGTGCGTTTCGCATTATCATCGATGGGGATATTGAAGAGCTGGGGAAAAGACTTGCAAAGCCCAAAAGTGCCAAGTTTATTATCGTGGATAGTTATCAGTTCGCATTTGAGGCAGGTTGGGAATATAGACTAACAGCGGAACTGATAGACCGCTTCCCGAAGAAGACCTTCATCTTCATCAGCCAGGAGGACAAAGGTAAACCGCTCGGGAAGCCGGCAATAAGATTGAAGTACAAGGCAGGTGTGAAAGTCCGCACTCAAGGATACCGAGCCTACTGTCAAGGACGCTATGCTGGGCAGGTTGGAGCCTATTACAGTATCTGGGAGGCGAAAGAGGTTGAAGTGTATAATACCACATCAAATGGACAAGAGACTGAAGCGGAGGACCAACCTCCTGTATAGGTTGCGCAAGAAAGGCATACGATGCGACACCAAAGCGAGAGAGATATACTTCGCCTATGACAAAGACCCTTGGAAGGTCATTCAGATAAGGCGACTATGTAAGGAATTCAATTTTAATGTTCAACTAACAATAGAGTGAGATGAAGAAGAAAGTTTACATCAGTGGTGCGATAGCCCACTACGGAATGGATGAGCGACGTGCTACTTTTGAAGCAGCTGCTCTCCGATTGAAAGAACAAGGCTTTGAGCCTGTAAACCCGTTTGAGAACGGAGTCCCTGCCGATGCCCACTGGATGGCGCACATGAAGGCTGATATCGCGTTGCTTGTGGGTTGTGATTACATCTATATGCTCAACGGCTGGGAACTCTCAAAGGGAGCGAAGCTGGAGTTTGATGTGGCAAGCAGCTGTGGCATCAAGGTGATGTTCGAGGGGCAGAAGGCAAGCCGTGAATATGTATGCTGCATCTGTGGCGAGATACATTCAGGCTACGGGCACAACCCGCACCCAGTGAAGCACGGAGGTGAGTGTTGTCCTGAGTGCAATAAGCAAGTAATATCAACAAGATTTCAATTATCGAAATGAGAATAATTATGGCAGACAATCAGAAAGTAAAAGTGGTCTTTGAATTTGACCGTAAGGATTATG
>JAFYWE010000187.1 GCA_017558165.1 Bacteroidaceae bacterium | reverse complement strand
GGATGGGAAAGCCTTATATGCTTGTGGCCTTTGACGAAGAGGGCGCGGAGACAGGGCATATACTTATTGTAAAGAGGCGTAGCATCCGCATCATTCCGCCCGTATTCAGCGTATGGTACACAATCTTGGGCGAAGGAGCGTACGGCAAGGAGTGCACCGATCGCGAGAAGATTTTCGCACTGTTCCTTGAGAAGGTGTTCGACATGTTCGACTTCCACCACTCTTTCATTGAGGTGATGAACTTCGAGGACTCGCGCTTTGCATACGCCACGCTCCACAACCACGGCTTCATACCGATAAGGGATTACAGGAACTACATATCACTGCACAGCCGTAAGCCACAGGAGAGACTCTCACGCGCATACAAAGCGCACATACGCAAAGCCGAGGCCGCCGGCGTGACACTGCGACGCGCCACCGGCGATGACGAGATCAACGAAGCGCTGGCAATGATGAGGAATTTCTACCGCAGCAAGACCCGCAAGAGACTGCCGTCAACCGAGTGCCTGTACAGGATGCTCCACAACGACGACGGCACGCTCTCCGACAACGCCAGGATGTTCCTTGTAATATACAAGGAGAGGATAATAGGCTGTTCCATCTGTCTATATGAGAAAGGGCGCTCCCTGCTGGCATACAGTTGCGGACTGCGCAAGAGATTCCCGTTGCAGTTCCCGGGCATCATGGCAATTTGGGCGGCCATCACCGATGCCGACCGACAGGGCTATGAGCATTTCGAGTTCCTCGAGGTGAGGGGATTGTCAAGACTGCGCAAGAGCTTCCTTGGAACAATCGGCAATTTCGGAGGAAAGGATGTCAGCACACTACGCTGGTACCGCTTCAAGCTGGGCTGGCTGAACAAATTTTTACGTTGGATATACGTTTGACCGAAAAACCGCGTTATATATCAACACACGCACATAGAGCTATAATGAGATTAAGATTATATATTACCATACTATTGACAATACTGTTTGCACAGGCGGCCACGGCACAGAAGGTCACCATAAAGGGACGCGTAACCGACGAGAACCAGAAACCAATTGAGATTGCCAACGTAAGCGTCGTGGGCAAGCCCATAGGTACCGTATGTGACCTCAACGGAAACTACTCGCTCACATGCGAGAGCAGCGACAGCCTTGTCATAGCATACTCGATGATAGGTTACCAGACCCGCAAGCGCACATTCAAGAACCCCACGGACACGCTTACGGTAAACGTGACGCTGCCATCATCGGACATCAGGCTCGCCGATGCCGAGATCATACATAAGGAGCGCCAGATGACCACCACGCAACAGATTGAGACACCGAAGAAACTGCGCCTGAACCCGTCGGCAAGCGGAAACGGTATCGAGGACATCATAAAGTCACAGGCAGGAGTGAGCTCGCACAACGAGCTCAGTTCGCAGTACAACGTGCGTGGCGGAAACTTCGACGAGAACAGTGTATACGTCAACGGCATAGAGGTCTACCGTCCCTTGCTCATCAGAGCCGGACAGCAGGAAGGCCTCAGCTTCCTCAACCCCGACATGGTAGGCTCCATAGCATTCTCCACAGGAGGCTTTGAGGCCAAGTACGGCGACAAGATGTCATCCGTGCTTGATATCACCTACCGTAAGCCACGCGAATTCGAGAGTAACGCTTCGCTGAGCATGCTTGGCGCAAGCATCTATGCAGGATGGGGAAACGATAAGGTCAGTTTCTCGAACTCACTGCGCTACAAGAGCAACCAATACCTGCTTGGCACCCTTGACACCAAAGGCGAGTACAACCCTGCATTCATCGACTACCAGGCATATCTTGACTGGCGCATAACACCCAAACTCAATTTCAGTCTCATCGGGAACATCGCGCGCAACGAGTACAAGTTCACCCCCAGCGACCGCAAGACCAGTTTCGGAACGCTTGAGGACGTGAAGGAGTTCAAGGTATACTTCGACGGCTGGGAGCGCGACCTGTTCCGCACCGCATTCGGTGCGGCGTCACTCAACTACGCGCCCAACGAGTACAACCAGTTTACACTGCAGGCATCGGCATTCAACACCGATGAGGAGGAGACATACGACATCATCGGCGAGTACTGGCTCAACGACATAAACACTGACGAGACGATGAGCGTAGGAGGATACATGGAGCACGCGCGCAACTACCTCGAGGCAAACGTGCAGAGCCTGTCACTGTCGGCAAGACACTACATCGGCGCGCATAACATCAACTGGGGTGCGGAGTTGAAGATGCAGGATTTCAACGACAGACAACGCGAATGGGAGTTGCGCGACTCGGCCGGGTACAACGTGCCCGTACACCCCGACGGCCTGCGACCCGTATACAGCCTCAAGTCCGCCACATCATTCAGCAGCAAGAACCTCTCGTTCCACGCGCAGGACACATATAAGTTCACCAACAGCATAGGCGTCATTTCCGTCAATGCCGGAATAAGGGTATCGTATTGGGACTGGAACAACGAGTGGATAGTATCGCCACGCGCATCGATAGGACTCATCCCCAAGTTCAATGACGACATGACGTTCAGGTTCGCCACCGGAGTATACTACCAGACACCGTTCTACAAGGAGATGCGCGACACAACTACCGTAGACGGCATTGCCACCGTGAGCCTCAACAAGAACATCAAGTCACAGCGCTCGATACACTTTGTACTTGGTTATGACCACCATTTCAAGATGGCCGGACGCCCGTTCAAGTTCACAGCCGAGGCATACTACAAGAAACTCGACAACCTTATCCCGTATAACGTGGACAACGTGCGCATAGTATATTACGGCGAGAACTGCGCCCACGGATACGCCACAGGTATCGACCTCAAGCTGTTCGGCGAGTTCGTGCCAGGAACCGACTCATGGCTCACCTTCTCAATCATGGACACCAAGGAGAAGATAAACGGCGGTGACTGGATTCCACGCCCCACCAACAGCCGTTTCAACGCCTCGCTCTACTTCACGGACTACTTCCCGAACACCGACCGTTGGAAGATGAGCCTGCAGGCATCATATGCCGACGGACTGCCTTTCGGCCCGCCGCACACAGGACGCGAGAAACAACGCTTCAACGCCCCAGCATACAAGCGAGTGGACATAGGTATGTCATACAGACTGTTGAACAACGAGGATTACATATACCGCACAGGCATATGCGGATACCTGAAGAACGTGTGGTTGGGAGTGGACGCGCTTAACCTGCTCGGCATAAACAACGTGAACTCATACTATTGGGTGAGCGACGTAAGCAACAACAACTACGCCGTCCCCAACTACCTCACCGGCCGACAGATTAATCTACGCATACTCGTAGAGCTGTAACTACAAAATAACGGAACCACATGCATCCGCAACGGGCAACACCTGTTGCGGATGCTGTTTTATTTATAATATAATTACACTTTATTTATCTTATTTATCATAAATTACTATCTTCGCAAAGATTAAGCAAATAGACCGAAACAAAACGAATAAAGATATGAAAAGAATCATCATCACTCTTACCCTGTTGCTGATGACCATGTTCACAGCTGTGACTGTCAATGCACAGGCACCGGTAGCAACCCCACAGGAGGCCATAGCAGGCCTGCTTGACCGTATCGGAGGCAAGGGAGCATCGGAGAGAATCATTACCGTGATTGACAGTTCGCTTGCCGGCAACAACGGCGAGGATGCATTCGTCATCACCTCAAAGGACGGCAAGCCCTGCATCAATGGTAACAGCGCGCTATCCGTGGCAACCGGTATCAACTGGTACCTGAACCACTATGCGCACATCAACCTCACGTGGAACAACCTCACCACAGACCTGAGCAAGGCGACATTGCCAGTACCTACCGCCGAGGAGAGACACACAAGCACAGCGGCATACCGCTATGACTTCAACACCTGTACATTCTCCTACTCAATGGCCTTCTGGACATGGGAGCGCTGGCAAAAGGAGATTGACTGGATGGCACTGCACGGCATAAACGCACCGCTGAACCTTGTGGGACTTGACGTTGTGACACGCAAGTTCCTTCGCGAGATAGGCATCAGCGAGAGCGACATCAACAGCTACATTGCAGGCCCCGGATTCATCGCTTGGTTCGCAATGAACAACCTCGAGGGCTGGGGCGGTACAATCAACGCCAAGGATGTGGTGATGAACGGTAACCCCGACTGGTGGTACACCCGCCAGGAGCAGTTGTGCCGCAACATGCTGCAGCGTATGCGCGAACTCGGAATGCAGCCGGTGATACCGGGATTCAGCGGACAGGTACCTAACTGCATTACCAACTACACCATTGAGGGATTCAACAAGGCGCATGTCATCAACAACGGTACATGGGCCGGCGGTTACACACGCCCCGACATCCTTAACCCCGCAAGCACAAGCTACAAGAAGTTGGCGCCAATCTACTACAAGCACCTTGAGGAGGTGATGGGCGTGTCGGAGTTCTACAGCATGGACCCGTTCCATGAGGGCTCGTTGCCAAGCGGTGTAACCAATGAGAACTGCTACCCCAACGTAATGAAGTACCTTGACGAGTACTTTGCAGGCGTAAGCAGTGAGGAGAAGAGCCTATACAATACCCCCGACAAGGCAAAATGGATTATCCAGTACTGGCAGGGCGTACCGCAGAGCGGTGCCTTCAGCGTGATGAAGAACAACGGCTATGCCGACCGTTTCATAGGCCTCGACCTTTTCTCGGATGCACGCGGAAAGGCGAAATGGAATACATCATACTTTAGCGGATGCGACTTCATATTCTGTATGCTCCACAATTTCGGTGGACGCAGCGGTATGCATGGACGCTTGCAGACAACTATGGAGGACTACTTCGCGGCGCTCTCAAGGAGCAACATGAAGGGAGTGGGAGCGACACCTGAGGGTATCGAGACCAACCCGATATTATACGACATGCTGTTCGAGCTCCCATGGATGGACGCAACCAACCCGCCGACCATCGACGAGTGGCTCACAGAGTACACCCATGCACGTTACGGCGTGAAGAATGAGACTGCCAATGCGGCACTCAAGAGACTGAAGGAATCGGTATGGAACTGCCCTACCGACCAGCAGGGAACATCCGAGGCCATAATCCTGGCACGCCCCAAGTGGGCTCCAGACCGTGTATCGAGCTGGAGTACAGCGGCCATCTATTGGGATACACAGGAGGTGCTTGTAGCCGCCGACGAGCTTATCTCAATAAGTGACATAATCACCACCGAGGACGGTATCGTCAACTACAACTATGACGTGATAGACGTGGTACGCCAGTCAATGGTGGACTTTGCATACGAGCTGTTGCCATTGATAAATGCGGCACGCACCGAAAGCAACACCGCGGAGTATAAGCGACTCTACACCCTGTACCTGCAGCTGATGCTCGACCTTGACACAATGCTTTCATATGACGAGAACTTCAAGCTCGAGCGCTGGACAAGCCTCGCACGCAACATCGCCGATGAGGTAGAGGGCACAACCGTGAACGATCGCAACTGGCTCGAGTGGAATGCACGTACACAGGTAACCGTGTGGTCAAAGGGTGACACCGACCTCCACGACTACTCAAACCGTTGCTGGGCAGGTCTCATCAAGGATTTCCACTACCAGCGCTGGAAAAAATTCTTCGAGAGCAACGGCGGCACACCGTCAGGCGGCTGGTACGGCGGTTTCGAATACCCATGGACAGTCAATTTCACCGACCTCGACTACTCTACCGTCATAATGCCTGCAGATATGAGTGCTACCGACAAGGCCAAGGAGACATTCGGCATCTACTTCGGACGCATCAAGGGCGAGGGTAAGAACTTCATATTCCCGATGGGAGTCACACGCGACGCATCGGGCAGCAACGTAACACCCAAGATGTACCGCGGGCAGAAGGCCGAACTACCACTTGAGATCGGCAAGGAGACAGCCATAACAAGCATTTGGGTTGATCTCAACGGCGACCTTGCGAAGAGCAGCAACGAGATGCTCACAGCAGAGGGACTCACCGTAGAGATTCCTGCCAGCGCGGAGATAGGACGTTCAAAGGCCACAGTCACATTCGCCGACGGCACAAGCATCACATTCGGCATTGCCATCATTGAGAAAATCACAAAGGCACGTACAGTAACCGTTAATGCCGGAGCAAACGGAAGCGTGACCATCGAGGGCTGTGAGTCACTCTCGGTTACAAACACTGAGGCTGTCACACTAATCGCGACACCGAACAAAGGCTACAACTTCAGCCACTGGACCAATGCCGACGGCAAGAAGGTAAGCAACAGCAACCCATACACATACTACGGCAAGGAAGCAGCCACATTCACGGCAAACTTCATTGAGGACAGATGGGGCGTACCTGCCGAGGACAAGGGCGACTGGGGTGACGCGGCTGTACAGGCACAGTTCGTACGACAGATTACATTCGCATACCACAACCGCGACGCAGAGGTCATCTATGAGACCAACAACACACCGGCATCGCTCTTCAACACCGTACCGGAAATTATGGACGTGCCACGCGGTGCAAGCTTTGACGTGACCTGGAGCGACCTTGAGAGCGACGCCCTCAAATACTGCATAATGAGCGCATATATTGACATGAACTCGGACGGAGACTTCGACGACGAAGGCGAACTGCTCAAGTGTGTGGGAACACACAATGCACAGGACATCAACGTGTGCGAGGGAAGCATCAACGTGTTGTTGCCATATGACATTCCGCTTGGAATAACCCACATGCGTCTGCGCTTTGACGGCGCATGGAAGAGCGGATACAACAGCACCACAGGGGCATACCCTGCAAAGAGCAAACTCAACCGTATGTGCTATGAGATCATACTCAACATCACCGAGTACTCCGGCACAGCATCGCACATCACCGTTAAGGCGAACAACAGCAATTGGGGCGCGGTTGCAGTATCGACCGACGAGACCCCTGACGGCTCAAAGGCAACCGAATGGGAGGTTTCACGCGGAATACCGTTCACCATAGAGGCTGTAGCAGCCGAAGGTTGTGATTTCATTTGCTGGAAGGACCGCTACGGTCGCGTAGTAAGCACAGAGCCAATACAGGATCTGTTCGCAAGCGAGGATGCTACATACACCGCTGTGTTCAGCAAAGGCGAAAGCAGGAAAAACCTCGGTGCCCTTATCGAGGATGTGGAGACCTTGTTGGGCAACCTTGCCACCATACAGAAGAATGCCAGGACAACAAAGATATCATTGCAGGCAAACAATGCAAACGGGGCGAACTACATATGGTCAAACGCGCCCGACCCACAGGAGGGAGACATCAAGTTCCTTGTTGACGGTGTAAAGAACAACTCATCTAACTTTTTCCACACCAACTGGCACAACCCTGATACCAAGGAAGGCTATCACTACATTGAGGTAGACCTTGGAGAGGAGAACTACAATTCACTTTTCCAGTTCACATACAACACCCGCAACAGCAGCAGCGGCATGGACTACCCCGACGTCATTACCCTTATGTGCAGCGATGACAAGCAGAGCTACAAGAACATTGAGACCATCGACGAGGGACTGCCACAGACACCCGGCACCGACTACACATCGGGCACAATAGACTGCGGCAAGAACTACCGTTACCTGCGCTTCAAGATTCTTGCCGAGCGCACATACTGGCACATGGGAGAGTTCGGGCTCAGCTCCGTCGGTGGCAAGAGCACCGTGAAGAAGGACTACAGGGACTACGTGACAAAAGACGAAGTAGAGAAGCTCTTCAACCTCATGACAGCCGCGAAGTACGTCTATGAGAACAGCGCCGACAACGACGAGATCGATGCCACTTACAACAAGCTCAACGCACTGTACAAGGCATTGCTCACCACATCGGACATCAAGGACATTGCAGCCTGTACAACCATCGGTTCTATCTATGACCTGAGCGGACGCAGACACGCCGACAACAGCGACAGCGGAATCTACATCATTGACGGCAAGAAGATACTTACCAAATAAGGGATATGAGCAAAAATAAAACGCAGTGCCCCCGTTTCAGGAACGGGAGCACTGCGTTTATCTAACTATTCAAACTTTACTTCTTGCAGTCAGCCTTCTTGCAATCCGCTTTCTTCTCGCACTTTGCGTTGCCAGCCTTTTTACAATCTACCTTCTTGCAATCAGCCTTCTTATCACACTTGGCGTTCTCATACTTCTTGCAGTCTGCTTTCTTGCAAGCACCGTCCTTTACATTCTTTGGGCAATCCATCTTCTTGAAGCCACGCTTCTTGAAATCGCCTTTTCTAAAGTCACCCTTACAGAAACCTGGTTTTCTGAAATCGCCTTTCTTGAATCCACCCTTATTGAAACCGGGCTTCATCATAGGAGCCTTACGACCTGGAGCCTTTGCAAATCCCGGACCAGGACGCTTGCCCTGAGGCGCGAAACCACCCTTTACATTCTTGTTGAAAGCCTTAGGCTCGCTGAAGAGCTTCTGCAACTGCTTTGCGTCAAGAATCTTCGAGAACTTGCCGTAATACTTCTTCTCAACCTTTGCGGCCTTCTTCTTTGCATCAATACGCGCCTCAATATTCTCCTTAACCTGCTCGTCTGTGAGCTCCTTGCCACGCTTCAATTCGGGACGGCACTTTGCCAATGCCTGTAAATACTCCTTGTAGAGAGGTGCGAACTTTGCCGCTGTTGCCTCGTCAAGACCAAGTGACTTCTGCTTCTTTGCCACATGGAACTCCATCTTCTGCTCCTCGGTCATCTTTGGAGCCTTTTTCTCCTGCGCAGTTGCATAAGATGTGAATGCAACAACAAGCGCCATCAATACAATTCTGATTTTCATAGTTCTATCTGTTTTTTGTTTGTATTCTGACTATTTGACACGCAGCAACAGGAAAGGTTTAAAACGCATGTGTTACAAAAAACATAACGGGCAGTGTACAAATGTGCACTGCCCGTTATAAAGTCATATCTTCTATTTACTTGAATGCATCCAAGTTATGCTGCTCATAGAGCTGCTTGCCATCGGCTGTGTAAAGGATATCGATACGCTCCTTGTAGAATTTCTCTACCTTGCCACGTACAACCTTCATTGTACTGTTCATCATACCGTTCTGCTCGGTGAAAGCCTCGGGAAGGATTGCAAAGCAACTTGGCAACCAACGCTCGGGGAACATACCTGCGTGCTCACCACCCTTCTTGAACTTGTCAACATCCTCCTTAACAAGGTCACATGCGGCCTTACGACCCTCCTCGGTAGAGAGGTCAAGGTTCTTTGCTGCAAGTGCGCGCTTGATGTTGTCTTTGTTAGGAACGAAAAGCGCAACGGTATATGGTGACTGGTTGTTGTAGAGAATCACCTGGTCAATTGTAGGACAAAGGCTCACGAATGCCTCCTCAATGCCCTCTGGGCTATACTTCTCGCCATCGCTTGAGATAAGAAGACTCTTGAAACGACCCTTCACATAGAGCAGACCCTCTGGGGACATATAACCGAGGTCACCAGTATAAAGGTAACCGTCGCGAACGGTCTCGGCAGAAGCCACAGGGTTCTTCCAATAACCGGCCATCACGTTCTCACCCTTCACAACAATCTCACCGAGCTCGCCTACAGGCAACTCCTTACCGTCGGCATCACATATCTTGATCTCGATTGGCTTCACGAGCTTACCGCTTGAACCGAAACGGTAGAGGTCGGGACCGTTTGAAGAGATGACAGGAGTAGCCTCAGAAAGACCGTAACCCTGATACATTGGCATACCCACACCAACATAGAAGTTCTGCAACTCCTTGTCGAGCAATGCACCGCCACCGATAAAGAAACGGAGCTCGCCACCGAAGTTCTCGCGCACCTTAGAGAAGATGAGTTTGTCGAACAAAGCAACGAGTGGCTTCAGGAAGATGCGCAGACCCTTTGAGTCGAGGTTGCTCTCACCATAATACTTCTGGCGGACTGCCATACCCCAGTTGAAGAGAGTCTCTGTAGCCTTACCCTTGGCACGGATTGCACCCTCGATGTTCTTCTTGAAGGTCTTTGCCAGAGAAGGAACTGAAAGGATGAAGTGAGGACGTACCTCGCGTATGTTGAGAGGAATGTTCTTCAAAGTCTCAAGACCTGTGCGACCCACCTGCACGGTAGCGGCGGCTGCACCGCATGTCATCATAATGTAGAAACCTACAACGTGCGCGAAGCAGTGGTCAAGAGGAAGGATGATGAGCGTGCGCCATGTCTGGTCAATGTCAACCAAAGTCAACGCCTGCTCAACGTTAGAAGTGTAGTTGCGGTGAGTAAGCATTACACCCTTTGGATCGGCTGTAGTACCGCTGGTATATGTGATTGTAGCGATGTCGTCGTTCTGGATTGACTGACCCACAGCAAGAAACTCCTCCATTGTGTGCTTTGCAAGGAACTCGTCACCCATCTTGAACACATCGTCAACATGGATCTCCTTCTCCTCGAGTGCACCGGCGTTACCGAACACAATAATCTTCTCTACCTTCTCGAGCTTGTCCTTGATTGAACGTATCTTCTTCAACTGATAGTTAGATACCAGGATGAACTTAACGTCACCGTGGTCAAGACGGAAATAGAGGTCGTTGCTCTCTTCGAGCTTTATTGAGAGCGGTACGTTTACAGCGCCTGCATAGAACATCGCAAGCTCGCCGATAACCCACATATTGCAACCCTCGCTGAGAAGAGCCATGTTATCGCCTTTCTTTACGCCGAGTGCCTGATAGCCCGCGCCCAAACGATAAACCTGCTCCTTGACCTGAGTATAGGTCGTAGGCTTGAAACCCTCTTTCTTGTCAGTTTTCTCCAAAAGGAAGGTATTGTTGGGGTACAACTTTACCGATTCCTCAAAAAGATCTACCAATGTTTTTTTCATAACTTTCGTGTTTTATATTGACAAGGCCATGGCCTGTCTGGATTTTCTGCCGCGAAGATAGTGAAATCCTCAGAGATAAGCGGCACAAATGCTAAAATTGTTTTAGTTTTACACAAAAATAAGACAAAAAAGGACAAAAGTTATAATTACTTGAGGTTAAAAAAACCTGACACGAAACCATTTCTGCCATTGGTGTAAAAAAATACAAAAAAATGATGCCAATTGTTTTTATTGGCTATCTTTGCATTTGCAAGTGTGCCCAGCATAGGCACGCTGTAGCCATGAGAAGCAATTAAAGAGTGACATTTTTCATTATTCATCAAGGACTATGAAAATTTCAAGAATAGAACATCTGGGCATTGCTGTAAAGAGCATTGAGGAGTCCCTTCCTTATTATGAGCAGGTACTGGGATTCGAGTGTTACAACATCGAGACCGTTGAGGACCAGAAGGTACGCACCGCATTCCTCAGGGTTGGAGAGACAAAGCTTGAATTGCTCGAGGCCACATCGCCCGACAGCACCATCGCCAAGTTCATTGAGAACCGTGGCGAAGGCATACACCACATTGCCTACAAGGTAGAGGACGGAGTTGCCAATGCCCTTGCCGAGTGCGAGCAGAAGGAGATACGCACCATTGACAAGGCACCACGCGCTGGCGCCGAGG
The DNA here is from genome assembly GCA_017558165.1 of Bacteroidaceae bacterium. Lineage (GTDB taxonomy): Bacteria > Bacteroidota > Bacteroidia > Bacteroidales > Bacteroidaceae > HGM04593. Next base: position 5,139 of record JAFYWE010000187.1, on the reverse strand, counting down.
GATTGCAGATAGCATTCCTGCACCCCAAATCGACAAAGGGCGTACTCACCGAGCTCTGCGAGGAGTAGCCACAAGAAAAAGAAATGGAGATGATATAGCATTGCCCCACCGATGTCTGTCATCCCGAACCTTGCGTGAGGGATCTCAGAAACGACATACGGGATATCTCGCGTTGACTTTAGCCCTTTCGGGCGTCGACCGTTGGTTCGTTCGATATGACACCAATATAAAGTTTCCCAAGTCGCGGGTCAACATCTATATTATTACTAAAGAAATTCCGTAATACACAAAAACTGATATTATGAGCAAGCAATTTGAAAAGATCAAAGAGCTGGTCGCCCTGCGTGAGAAAGCACGTCTGGGAGGCGGAGAAAAAGCTATTGAGAAACAGCACGAGCGTGGCAAGTACACTGCACGCGAGCGTATAGATATGCTGCTTGACAAAGGCAGCTTCGAGGAGATGGACATGTTCGTTACCCACAGATGCACCAACTTCGGCCAGGAGAAGAAGCAGTACCTTGGCGACGGTGTAGTTGTAGGTAGCGGTACCATCGACGGCCGCCTGGTGTATGTCTTTGCACAGGACTTTACTGTGACCGGCGATTCATTGTCCGAGACAATGGCACAGAAGATATGCAAGGTAATGGATATGGCCATGAAGGTTGGTGCCCCACTCATCGGCATCAATGACAGCGGTGGCGCACGCATCCAGGAGGGCATCAACGCCCTTGCCGGATATGCCGAGATTTTCCAGCGCAACATCATGGCATCGGGTGTTATTCCACAGATTTCAGGTATCTTCGGCCCATGCGCCGGCGGTGCCGTGTACTCCCCTGCCCTTACCGACTTCACCATCATGATGGAGGGTACGGCATACATGTTCCTCACTGGCCCTAAGGTAGTGAAGACCGTGCTTGGCGAGGTCGTGACACAAGAGGAGCTCGGCGGTGCAAGCGTACACGCGAGCAAGTCGGGTGTCACACATTTCACCGCACAGACCGAGGAGGAGGGCCTTGCACTCATTCGCAAGCTCATGAGCTACATTCCACAGAACAACATGGAGAGCGTGCCCGAGGTTCCATGCACCGACCCTGTCAACCGTACAAGCGACATACTAAACACCATAATCCCCGACAACCCCAACCAGGCGTATGACATGTACCGCGTGATTGCCGAGATTGTCGACAACGGCGAGTTCCTTGAGGTACACCGCGACTACGCGCAGAACATCATAGTGGGCTTCGCACGCATGAACGGCAAATCGGTTGGTATCGTAGCCAACCAGCCATGCAAGTACGCAGGAGTGCTCGACTGCAACTCATCACGCAAGGGTGCACGCTTCGTACGTTTTTGCGATGCATTCAACATTCCATTGGTGACACTTGTCGACGTACCGGGATTCCTCCCAGGCACAGCGCAGGAGTACAACGCCGTAATCATGCACGGAGCCAAGCTGCTCTATGCCTACGGTGAGGCTACCGTGCCCAAGGTAACGGTGACACTGCGCAAGTCATACGGCGGTTCACACATCGTTATGGCCTGCAAGCAGCTGCGCGCCGACCTCAACTACGCTTGGCCAAGTGCCGAGATTGCCGTTATGGGCGCTGCAGGTGCCGCAGAGGTGCTCTATGCCAAGGAGGCCAAGGAGGCCGAGGATCCCAAGGCATTCATCGCCGAGAAGGAGGCCGAGTATAACCGTCTGTTCGCCAACCCATACCAGGCGGCAAAATATGGCTACATCGATGACGTCATCGAGCCACGCAACACACGCTTCCGCGTGATACGTGCCCTTGCACAGCTCGAGAGCAAGCGTCAGGAGCTTCCCAGAAAGAAACACGGAAACATTCCTCTATAAAACAACAGAATTATGGAAGAGAACAAGAAGATTGACGGTGCAACCGTCGCGGCCATCTCAATGGCTCTTGCAGCTTATATGGGCGACAACGTGCACGACAACGAGAGTGGCGTGCTGACAATAACATACGTGAACAAGCATTGGAATAACCTAAACAAGTAAAGCTATGAAGGAATATAAATATACAATCGACGGCAACAAGTACGAGGTTGCCATCAACGAGGTAGGCGAGACAACAGCAAAGGTAACAGTCAACGGCACAGAGTACACCGTGGAGTGGGAGAAGCCCGTTGAGGAGAAACCCGTAGTCAAGGTACAGCCAGTAGCAGCAAAGCCTGCTCCCGCTACTGCGGCAGCACCTGCACCAGCGGCAGCACCTGTAAGCGGCAACGCCATCAAGACCCCGTTGCCAGGCGTAATCATCGACGTAAAGGTGAATGTGGGCGACACTGTAAAGAAGGGCGATACAGTTGTAGTACTTGAGGCCATGAAGATGGAGAACAACATCAATGCCGACCGCGACGGTAAGGTAGTTGCCATCCAGGTTGCGAAGGGCGACACCGTTGCCGACGGCGCAGCACTCATTGTATTGGAATAACAGACATAACCCAACAATAAAATACACTCCTGAAAGGTCGTGACCTTTCAGGAGTGTATTCGTCTATGCTATGTCGTTGCTTTTATTTTAGCAACAATATAGCAGTTGACCCAACGAGTATGTCATTCTACATTTGCAGAGCAAAGCGACGAAAGTTCAGTTCGAGTTTGGGGGCAACTGCTATATTGTTACCTTGAATAATCACAGGAAGCCTTTTGGATTGAACACTACGTGGGGATGCAATTCTTTCACCTTCTTACGCTCCTTAGCCGGAATATCCCCTCGCAATATAAGACGGTCTATCTTGATTTCACCAATCCATTCAGGAATATAAGCCTCATTCTTGAAGGTTATATCCAACTTATAGATATGGTTGAACTCCTTGAGTACAGGCGGAACACTGTCCACGGCAATCTTAATGCCATAGAAGCTATCAGGTGTGTTGACCCTGGCGAACATATCCCTTTCGATGACCGGGCTGTCGAACTCTCTGACCAGCCACCCCGTAACAGGCTTAATGGCAAAGTCCTGCGCATTCTGTTCCAGTCCGAATATTCCGGCCCACGCCTCAACGTCGGTAACAGAATCAACGTCTTTAGCGCACACAGCGCGGATTCTCACCTTACATATTTCACTCGGTAATTTATCGGTATCGGTAATGGGTCCACCATCCATACGTTTGCCGTCACGGTCATATGGATAGAAATCAGTTATCCAACCATCAATCACACGTGGGTCACCACACACCAGTGGTTGCTTTACATGAATCATCTCTTTCCAAAACCCGACATTCGCATTACCCTTGGAAGCGGCAATGAACTCATCAAGGATTGGCATAAGCTTGTCTGTCCACCAGCCAAGACCATACTTTCCAAGCGCAAGGGTCTTTTCCTTCACTCTTTCCCAATCGGCAGTCGTTCCTTCAAGCGTGATGGACGGGATTCCGCATACAGCATAGATGACGATAAATTCATAGTAAGATTTAACGGCCTCCATGATGGTTGCCTGCGATACAAGCCTGTCCACATCGGTAGATGTAGAGAAATCACATAACAGCGTTTCGGCCAGGTTGTCCTTCATTTCATTGGAAAGCCCGGAATAGAACGATTCAAAGACATTGTACCAGTCCATATCCTCCAATCCGTCAGAAACCTTTATTACCAGTTCCTTTCTGCCATCAAAGCCCACCAACTGATCACGATACAACTCGCTATTATTATTGATATGGTTTGCGAAGCCCTGGCTTATCAGTACCCAGACCACATCGGGCGACAGCACGACCGGCCTGTGATGGGCATAAGCCTCACACAATCCAAAGAAGAACGGATTATATCCGTACATGCTTACAATCTGTGCATCGCCGAAGCTGTCCGCTATGATTCTGCATCGGGAAGCAATCTCTTCTGTAGTCTGCAGATTCGTTCCATAATCCTTACAAAGTAGAATCTCATAGAGCCTGTCTACTGTACTTGTACTTAACATTTCGGCAGGAGTATCCAGTTCCTCCAATGCAAAAGAGACACGGTTACCGGTCTGGGCAAACACGGAATTGAAGACAATCACTAAAAATAAAGACAAATAAGTTCTCATATACAATCTCTTAAAGAAACATTTCCACTAACATGACATCCAAACCATATTCCTAACGATAGAACCTTATGGACTTGCATATATCAGACAGATAATCGTCTATCCTGTCAAAGCCCTCATCCGAGACAAACAGGTGCATCTTGATTGGAATATGCTTATCCCTGTATATTATCAGAGTACAGCAATGGGGATACTCCTCATGAATGGAGACATAGCCCTCTTTACCATAAGTACAGATTTTTTCTCTGAAGGGGAAATTGCAAAGCAGCAAGAAATCGGCCCGGCATTGCGCTGTCAATTCATCATCTTCATATACCTTTATATTCTCATCAAATATCTTTTGGATTTCATCTTCCTTAATCTTCACTTGCCAATAATTGACATCATTCCTGTTACACATGACATCCGTCGCAAGATTCAACTTTACATCCTGGATATTGTTGTTCACCCACCCCTCGCCATATTGGCTCAAGACATGTATGTAGGCAATGCATGCGCTGTCGGAAGAGAGCATGGCAATTGGAGTCTCCACGCTTCCTATATAGTCATTCCTGTGCAGTAAGATGTTCTTGTGCCCCGGATAGATACTTGTGAAAGAGTTGAAAGGCAAGCGTACCTTACTCAAGCCATATTGCTTTTTATACAAATTCTTGAATCCCTTGCTGACACCTTGGGGCTTATTCCTGTTTCGGGATTCAGTCAGCCTCAATTGTATACCAAGATAATCCATAGAATTGACCTGAGCCGACGAAACCAGACAGTGCATAGACACCGTCATCAACAAAAGAAGTATACCAAACCTGTTTCTCATAATATTGAAGCAATCGATAAATAAATAAATAAACTCACATGTATGCCCTTTTTAAAAAGGCCTTTCTACATACATGACGTTTAAAAACGCAAAACATTACAAAAAAAGGCAATTATTTTTCAAGAAATGCATAAAAAAGTAGTGTAGCCACTTTGCGGCTACACTACTTGCGTAATATAATAACCGTACCTTACTCAGCCTTTGGCTTGCGTACGCACTTTCTCTTTGGCTTCTCCTCAGCTACCGGAGCATCCTCGGCAACAGCCTCCTCTTTCTTGGCAGCCT
>JAFYWE010000186.1 GCA_017558165.1 Bacteroidaceae bacterium | reverse complement strand
TAGTATTCCGGCTCACGCAAGTGCGAATCGACATCGCCCCTCATTACCGCAAGCGCCACGTTACCGCCAAGATTCTCTCCGCCCAGGTTCCTGAACGTGAATTCCGACTCGAAACGGTTGCGTACCTTCTCAAGCTCATCGGCAGGCACAAGTTCATTCTTCAATTGCTCAAGCTCGGCCCACACTGCAGCCTCGGCCTCATCAACAGAGACGCCATCGGGCACTCGGGAATAAATCCAGAACATACCGGCATCCTCACTGCCCGAGATAAAGGCATCAATCTTGGAGAAAAGCCTCCTCTCCTTGACAAGGCGCGCCTGCAGACGACCGGAATATCCGTTCGAGAGTACATCGGATATTACGTCACAAGGATGATAGTCGACACCGGTGCGGCTACCCATATGAAATCCCATATACAGTGCATTCTCGGGCACATCGCGGTACACAGTACGGCGTCGTTGGCGTGTCTGGCGAGGCTCTACAGGGAGCGCATCGGGCACGAAGCCCTTAGCGGGGATGGCACCAAACCACTTCCGGCTCCACTCCATCACCTGCTCAAACGGGATATCGCCCACAACCGACAGCACGGCATTATCGGGGGCATAGTAACGGTCATAGAAACGACGGATGACACTCACGGGAGTATCAGCAATATGCGCAAAACAACGGCCGATGGTAGACCAACGGTAAGGATGCACCTTGTAGGCCATCGAGCGAAGGATGCGGCTGACATCACCATACGGGCGGTTGAGGGTTGTCTGCTTGAACTCCTCTATCACCACCTGGCGCTGCACATCGACCTTCTTCTTCTCGAAAGTGATGTTACGCATACGGTCGCTCTCCATCCAGAATGCAAGCTCGGCGTTCTGCTTGGGCAAGGAGATGTAATAACAGGTGACATCGTTGTTGGTATATGCATTGTTCTCGCCGCCGGCGCGCTCAAGAGGCTCGTCAAACGAAGGTACGGCCTTTGTACCCTCGAACATGAGATGCTCCAGCAAATGGGCAATACCCGTATGCTCAAAATCCTCGTTACGCGCACCCACGTTATACAGCAGGTTAACACAAACCATAGCAGCACCCTCGGATGGGATGTGTACTACACGCAGTCCGTTGTCCAATGTCGCAATGTTTACAGTCGGAGTCGCCATATACCTATTCTGTTCCTGTTAATACAGTTGCAAAAGTAACCAATTATCGGCAAAAACCCAAAGGATAGAGAGCATCAAACAAAAAATAGGAGATACCCATTATAGTAAATACAAGGATTTGGAATATTTATAACAGGACCAATGGGATTATATCCACAAAAATAGCTATTTTCGCAAAGATTACACCTTTATGCACAAGGTATACCAATGCAGCTACAAGAGAGTGCGGCAGCGATGAAGAAAAAGAGGAGCATTTCAAGAAAGATAACAAGGAGCATTCTGCTCATTGCGGCTATCCCCATCATTTTGTTGTGGATAGCTTTCATTGCACTCTACCTGCCACCCGTACAGCGGTATGCGACCGGCATCCTGTGCCGGGAGATAAGCAACGTCAGCGGTTACGATGTCAGCATAGGCAGCCTGCATCTGGTGTTCCCGCTCAAGCTCAACGTAAGCGACTTCTCGATGTCGCGCGACGGAATCCGATACCTTGATGGCGAGAAAGCGGAGATAAACGTCTCGCCGTTGCCGTTATTCTCAGGAGAGATCGAGGTGAACTATGTATACCTTGAGAATGTAGACATTGACACGAAAGAGATGATTCCAGATGTTGCCATCAGCGGTAACATAGGGTATTTCAGGAGCACGGCACGTAACATAGACCCGGAAAAGAGAGTTGCCGACATCCGTCAGGTATATCTACACAGCACAACCCTTGAGATAACTGTGACCGACACAATCCCCGACAAGAATGATGACAGCTCACCCGAATGGAGCATAAGGCTGCGCAAAGGCAACATCGAGGAGAGCACCATAGCCCTGCATCTTGCCAAGCAGGAAATCAATACCACCATAGAGATTGGCAACCTGAGCCTTGCAAACGGAAGCATCGACACCGGCAACAAGACATACAGGATTGCAAGGACTACACTTGGAAACAGCGGAATAAGGTACCACAAAAAGGATGATACCACCCCGTTCGGGCGCTTGGAAGCGACCGGCATAGGGCTGGAGAGCAACGGTTTCCAGTTTACACCGGACAGCGTGTTGCTTGCCATTGACCGCTTGACCCTGAACCAACCAGGTGGAATAGACATAACTGAAGCCAGCACGTCACTGCGTGCCGACAGCAGCCTATTGACAATCAACGACCTGTCGATACAGAGCAGCAACGGCTCACGCATTACCGTAAACGGCACACTCCCATGGGACGCATTCATCTTGGGCTCAAAATCAAGGATCTCCGCCGGCCTCGACGCAAGGGTAAACAGAAAGGACCTTGAAACAATGCTTGCCGACGGACACCATGCGCTGTCAATACTTCAGGACGACATGCTCTACGGAAACCTGAAGGTAAACGGAAATGTCACATCCCTGTACATTGACACCATTGACATAAAGGCATCGTCAACAGCATCCATCGGCGCAAGAGGATATCTCATGCGCCTTACAGACAAGGAAAGGATGACAGCCATACTCGGGCTGCATGGACACACCGACAACATCGGACTCCTTTTTAACTCCACCGACTCCTTGGCTGGCGAAGCAAGAATAGACGGTACCTTAGGTTACAGCAACGGTATTGCCGATGCAGACCTCCTCATTGCCGCTACTGGCGGAACAGCAACGGCTAAAGGCACATACGACACAAGCAACGGCAACTACAGTGCCGACATCCGGACCAACAGCATCGACCTATCCCTTGTAAAGCCCGGAATCCCGCTCAGGAAGCTAAGCGCTACAGTAACGGCCAAAGGAAAAGGCACGGACATTTTTGACAGGGAAACAGCGTACGACATACAAATAGCACTTGACACACTGCTCTATGACAGGACATTGGTGAGCGATGTCACAATCGACGCCAGCCAGACAGGCTGCATGTCAAAGGTCGGTATCACAGGTAATGACAGCAACCTCATGTTCAGCCTCGACTCAAGAACCCTGCTCGACAGCGCCAACATCAGGAACAACACCGTGCTTGATATCAAAAAGGCCGATTGGGGCAAGCTCAGGCTCATTGACGGCAACCTCACCACCGAGATGAGGCTCTCCGTCATGCTCGGAACGGATCTTGCCGAGACCCACTCTATCAAGTTCAGCGGCAAGGACATGAACCTTACTACCCCTGAAAAGATATATACCCCCGCGGATATATACATTGAGGCCACCACCTCACCCGACTCCACACACATACATGCCAGCAACGGAGACCTCCACATCGCCGGCGAGATGAGCAGCGGCTACAACGGCCTCCTGAAGTCGCTTGACAAGGTAGGCAAGATGTTCATCAATGCCTTGCAGAACGACGACATGGTGCATTATATGCAAGACTATGAGAGAGAGTTGCCCTACATATCGTTGGACATGGAGTGCGGACGCGACAACATGCTTGCCAACCTGTTGGGAATGAAGGGCATCACTACGACCTCAATGAGCCTTGACGTAAGTATGGACTCCATTGAGGGGCTTGACATCAGTGGTGGAGTATACGGACTGAAGAGAGGGAACCTAAACCTTGACACCATAAGGGTACTCACGAGGCAGGAGGGAAACAGGATAAGGTACATTGCAGGCATACGCAGCACGGCTCTCAACCCCGACAACATAAAGGAGAGCTATAATGTGGCGTTGTTAGGATACCTGGCCGACGACACCCTCTCGACCAACTTCGTATTCCGCGACCAGAATGAAAGGATTGGTATAAGAGTGGGAGCTACAACCAAGCTGAAGCCACGCGGGATAGACTTGAGTTTCAAGCCTAACGCCCTGTTGCTTGGCAAGCAGTTCAGTTTCAATGACGGAAACTACATAAACATAGGCAAGGGATTCAAGACCGATGCCGACGTCGTCCTCAGCAGCACGGACGGGACAGGCATACACCTGTACACCACCATTGACAAGGAGTCGCAACACATCGCGAACGTAGAACTGTGGGGAGTGAACCTCAAGGAACTCACAAGCGCATTGCCTTACCTGCCGGATATAGCCGGCACACTGGACCTCGACCTCCACTTCAGACAGGACGCGAAAGGCATACAGTTAAGCAGCGACATAAACGCACAGGACATCACATACGAGGGCGTATATATAGGAAATGAGATAATAGAGGCCACATATTCACCAAAGACCGACGGCACGCACTACATTGACATGCGGTTGTTGCATGAGGAGAAAGAGATTGCACACCTGTCGGGAAACTACGATGACAATGACAAGGATTCGGGACTTGACGGCACTATAAGCCTCACCAGGTTCCCGTTGGAACTCTCGAAGGCATTCATCAACGACACCGGCGTGAACCTGAGCGGTTTCATCAACGGCGAGATGAGCGCCAAGGGCAAACTTACAAGGCTCACCACAAACGGACGCATACAGTTCGAATCGGTCGACATTGACGCATACGGGTTCGGCACAAGCCTCCATATGGCCGACGAGACCCTCAACATAGAGGACAACAAGCTCATTTTCAACAATTTCAATATCTACGCCAAAGGCGATAACCCGTTCAAGATAAACGGTAACATAGACTTCACCAGGCTGGCCGACCCTGCATTCAGCCTGCGCATGAACGCCGACAATTACGAGCTCATCAACAGCCCCCGCACGCAGCGCTCCATGTTCTACGGCAAGCTGTTGGTGAACACAAGGGCCATGATCGGTGGCACGCTCAAGAACATGAAGTTCTACGGCGATGTGACCATGCTCGGAAAGAGCAACATCACATACGTCATGCTCGATGCCCCCATCGAATCGGACAAGAACCTTGACGGACTAGTGGAATTTGTCAACTTCAACGATACCACCAGCATTGCAGCGCCGGCCAACGACATTGACCTTGGAAACATTAACCTTAACCTGAGCCTGAGGATTGAGGACGGAGCACGCATAAACGCCGACCTTGACGAAGAGCGCAACAACTACTTCACCACACAAGGTAGCGGTAACCTGCACGTCACATACACAGGAAAGGCCGGACTGAATGTCACCGGTCGCTATGACATGAACGGCGGAGAGTTCAAGCTGAGCCTGCCTGTCATCCCGCTCAAGACACTGCAGATAAGTGACGGCAGTGACATAAGCTGGACAGGCCCGTTGCTTGAGCCTAAGCTGAACATCACCGCCCTTGAGAGAGTGACGTCATCCGTTACATTCGACGACAACAGCATGATTCCAGTACCCTTTGATGTCGGCGTAAAAGTGAGCAACACCCTGAGTAACATGGGACTCAGTTTCGTCATGTACTCACCGGAGAACGCCACGGTACAGGAACAGCTCAACTCGCTTGACTCCGAGACCATGAACAGGTATGCAGTCACCATGCTCATCACAGGAGCGTATGCCGGCAGCAGCAGGAGCATGACAGTAGCCAACGCACTCAACTCATTCATTGATGCCAAGATAAATGACATTGCCGGCACGGCAATGAAGAGCGTCAATATCAATGTAGGCATAAACGACGCCACCAATGCCGAGACCGGAAGTACCTACAAGAACTACTCGTTCAGCTTCAGCAAGAGGTTCTGGAACGACCGCATCACGTTCGTAATCGGCGGTGAGGTGAACAGCGGAGACCACAACACCGGAAATGACAGCTTCATCAACAACGCATCACTGGAGTGGAAGCTCAGTGACAACAGCAACCGTTTCCTCAAGCTGTTCTACGACAAGAACTACGAATCCATACTTGAGGGAGAGATTACCGAGATGGGCATCGGATATGTATACAAACGCAAGCTTGACCGCCTGAAGGAACTTTTCATATTCAGGAAAAGCATAAAGAAGGAAACAGGCAACACAAAGATGAACAAATGATAAAAAAGGCACTGACATATATACTGCTTGCAGTTTTTCTTGCAGCCTGCTCCACGACACGATATGTGCCCGAGGGCGAACAGCTGTACACCGGCATAAGGAAGATGGAGTTTACTGACGCCGACATCTATGCCAGAAGCAAGACCGGGCAGACTGCCGTTGACGAGGTGGGCTATGCACTCAAGTACGCCCCCAACGGCTCCTTCATGGGCAGTTCAAGCACAAGGCTGCTCCCTGTGGGACTATGGTTCTACAACGCATTCCACAACTCCAGAAAAGGAATAGGACGCTGGCTCTTCAACAGCTTTGCCACCGAGCCCGTACTTGTATCGGACGTCAACCCGGAGCTCAGGGCAAACGTGGCGACAGACATCCTCAGATACTACGGATATTTCAACGGCAAGGTAGAAGCCAGTATCAACACCGGTGCCAAGAACCCGAAGAAGGCCGATATCACATACATGATAACCCTCAACGAGCCTTCACTTTACGACACTGTCGCATACATGGGATTCCCCTATGCGGTCGACACCCTCATCAGCAGCACGTCAAGAGCCGCCACTGTCAAGGCCGGCAGCCAATTCAACGCGGCTGAACTCGAGCAGGAGAGAGATAGACTAAGCGATCTCCTTCGCGACAATGGCTACTACCACTTCCAGCCGTCATTCATAAGATACCTTGCCGACACCATCAATACCCCCGGCAAGGTAAACCTGCGCATACAGCCTACAAACAGCCTGCCTGGAACCACCTACATTCCATACAAGACAGGCAACATCAACATACGCGTAATGGAAACAGGCTACAGCGCAGGCAGAACGGTGACACAGGATGCCGACACCTTTACACGCCGCAACTTCAGCTACATCTACTACGGCCGCAAGATGCCCGTGCGTGCAGGCTCGATACTCAGGAACATACCCATGAGAAAGGGCGAACTCTACTCACAGAGCAGACAACAACGCACACTGCAGATGCTCACACAGATGAACCTGTTCAGCAGCATAAGCCTGACCATGAGTCCCCGCAATGATTGCGACACCATAGACGTCAACATCATCACCCAGCTCGACAAGCCATATGACTTCACCTTCGAGCTCAACGCCACAAGCAAGAGCAACAGCCAGATTGGCCCAGGAAGCAGGATAACACTGGCTAAGAAGAACGTGTTCCGTGGTGGCGAGACACTGAAGCTGTCACTTACAGGCTCATACGAATGGCAGACCGACGACAAGGTGAAAGGACGTGCCGCCGTCGTGAACTCATGGGAGATGGGCGCCGACATATCGTTGACCTTCCCGCGCCTGTTCTTCCCGATAGTACACCGACGTCATTTGAGAATCCCCTCATCGACCTCACTCAGGATATATACCGACCAGATGAACAGGTCGGGATTCTTCAGGATGATACGCTCCGGTGGAGATGCCACATACACTATTTTCCGCAGCACCACAAGCACGCATACCGTCATTCCCATACGCATCACATACGACATGCTGCTGAAGACCACTGCAAAGTTCGACTCCATAGCTGCCGACAACCGTTCCATTGAGAACAGCTTCCGCAACCAGTTCATTCCGGCAATGCAGTACACATACACCTATGACGAGTCGAAGACCCGCCACAGGAACAAGACATGGCTTGAGGTATCGCTTACATCGGCCGGCAACGTGACATCGTTGCTCTACTGGGCGTTCGGCGAGCCTTTAAGCAAGAGGAACAAGAACATCCTGGACAACCCATACGCACAATTCGTTAAAGGAACAGCCGAACTGAGGAAGTTATGGAAGATCAACAGCAGCCAATACATTGCCAACCGCATCATGATAGGTGCCATACACAGCTACGGCAATGCCGAATATGCCCCTTACAGTGAGCAGTTCTACATTGGCGGCGCGAACAGCCTACGCGCCTTCACCGTACGCTCGGTAGGTCCCGGAAGCTACCGTCCCAAGGACAACAGCCGCTTCTCATACCTCGATGAGACAGGTACGCTCAAGTTCGAGATGAACATAGAGTACCGTTTCAGGCTCGTCGGCTACCTTCACGGAGCCATTTTTGCGGATGCTGGTAACATCTGGCTCATTAAGAAGGACCCCGAGCGACCCGGCGGAGAGTTCAGGCTCGACAGGTTTGCCGAACAACTTGCCCTAAACACCGGATTCGGTGTGCGTTACGACCTGGAGTTCCTTGTCCTTAGACTCGATTTCGGCCTTGGCCTGCATGCCCCGTACAGGACCAAGCGCGACGGATACTTCAACCTTAACCCGTTGAGAGACGGCTTTGCATGGCACTTTGGAATAGGATATCCGTTCTAAAGAACGGCAAAGTCCATAAGGCATTTAGAGTCCTTAGGGACTTTAAAGTCGCTCGAATCCATAATTCAACCCCTTAAAACCCTTGCAATATCAAAAAATAATCCATTTTTTTGTATTTTTTGATAAATAAACATTACCTTTGAAAAAGATGTGGGGAAACCACACGCAAACGTGAAGGACATATAATTAACTCTTAATATTTTACTAACATGAAACCTACACTTTTTGTATTGGCTGCAGGTATGGGCAGCCGTTATGGCGGTTTGAAGCAGTTGGATGGTCTGGGCCCAAATGGCGAGACAATCATGGACTACTCTATCTATGATGCAATCCGCGGTGGCTTCGGCAAGTTGGTATTCGTTATCCGCAAGGACTTTGAGCAGGATTTCCGCGACAAGGTATTGAGCAAGTACGAGGGCCACATCCCTACAGAGTTGGTATTCCAGGCTATCGACAACCTCCCAGAGGGCTTCACTGTTCCCGAGGAGCGCACAAAGCCATGGGGTACAAACCACGCTGTGCTCATGGGTAAGGACGCCATCAATGAGCCATTTGCAGTAATCAACGCCGACGACTTCTACGGCCGTGACGCATTCGCGGTTATGGGCAAGTGGTTGAGCGAGCTCCCCGAGGGTAGCGAGGGCAAGTACTCAATGGTAGGTTTCCGCGTGTGCAACACACTCAGCGAGAACGGTAGCGTAGCACGCGGTGTTTGCGAGAAGAACGACCAGAACATGCTTACCGGCGTTGTGGAGCGCACAGAGATCATGCGCGTTGACGGCCCTATCTGCTACAAGGACGAGGAGGGTGCATGGCAGCCAGTTGCCGAGGAGACTCCAGTCTCTATGAACTTCTGGGGTTTCACTCCTGACTACTTCAAACACTCCGAGGAGCAGTTCGTTGACTTCTTGAAGGAGAACATTGACAAGCCAAAGGCAGAGTACTTCATTCCATTGGTTGTAAACAACCTTACAACTACAGGCAAGGCAAGCTGCGAGGTTCTTGACACAACAGCAAAGTGGTTCGGTGTTACATACGCTGCTGACCGTCCTGCAACAGTTGAGAGAATCAAGTCACTTGTTGAGGCTGGTGAGTATCCAGAGAAGCTTTTCTAATAAAGACTCCTTAATAAGCACAGCGCGCACCCACAAGGTGCGCGCTTTTTTTTGGCCAATAAGCTTAAGGTCCTTAAAGTCTTTAAAGACCTTAAGGATCCTTATATTAAAATGTACGCGCGCGAAGAAAGGAGTGAAAAACACACTTGTTAAAACATATTAACACTTATTCACAATAAAAAACTGCACAAATTAACAGCAAATATGCAAATATGCTTTCTTTTTGACAAAGAGACATTTTTCACCTCAGACACCTTACAAATACACACTTTTTAAATAAATAAAGTAAAATAAACGTGTTTTATCGCATTAAAAGCCGTTTAGTTTACTTAAATTATCAAAAAGTCAGCAATAGCAAATAGTCAAAAAGAGAGCAAATCACCCCATTTTGATAAAAAATCATCATTTTTGTTGAAAAATAACGCTTAACATATTTTTAATTTTCAATAAAAGATTATATCTTCGCGCCATTAATTTCTTTTGGACACAACTAGAGAGAGATTAAAAACTAACTAAATAATTAATTATTATTAACTTAAATTTCATTTATTATGAAAAGAGTGCTATTTCTATTGACCTTTATCTGTTTAGGTATCGGTACAGTAGCAGCGCAAGTCGCCAAAGTGACCGGTAAGGTTACCGACACAAACGGCGAAGCTGTTATTGGAGCCTCTGTCTATGTTATCGGTACCAACTTGGGTGCCAACACAGACATCGAAGGTAACTTTACAATTGAAAATGTACCAAGCAGCGCTTCAATGCTTCGTGTTTCATACGTAGGTATGACAACACAGGAGGTTCACATCCTCCGCGGCAAGCCAATGAAGGTTGTCCTTGTTGAGGATGGCGTTATCCTTGACGAGGCTATCGTGGTTGCTTACGGTACAGCGAAGAAATCATCATTTACCGGTTCGGCAGCTGTCGTAAAATCTGATGAGATCGGCAAGATCCAGACATCAAACGCAGCAAACGCCCTCACTGGTAAGATGGCCGGTGTACAGTTGACAAACGCTTCTGGCCAGCCAGGTGCAACATCTCCAACTATCCGCGTGCGTGGTATCTCTTCAATCAACGCCGGTAACGCACCTCTCGTTATCCTTGACGGTGCTCCTTACGACGGTGACTTGAACAACATCAACTCACAGGATATCGAGTCAATGACTGTGTTGAAGGATGCTGCTTCAAACGCCCTCTATGGTGCACGTGGTGCAAACGGTG
>JAFYWE010000019.1 GCA_017558165.1 Bacteroidaceae bacterium | reverse complement strand
TCACCCGTCTGCGATCCAAGGCTTTGCCGTATGCTGCATAGCCATATAAAGAGGCTCAACAAGCAGATAGGGATGTTGGAAAAGCGGATAGAGGAGTTGATAGCGCAGGAAGATGCTACTGTCGTGGAGCACGTCAGTTCCGTTCCTGGAGTGGGCAAGAAAACCGCAATAGCATTGCTTACCGCAACAAAAGGCATGCACGGCTTTGAGAACTACCGCCAGTTGAGTTCTTATTTTGGACTATGCCCTCGCATATACGATTCGGGCAAATCCGTGCATGGTAAGGCCCATATCTGTAAAATGGGTATGGGCTGGATAAGGAAACTGCTGTATATGTGTTCAATCTCGGCAATACGCTACAACAGGGCCTGCGCGGCGCTTCATATGCGTCTCAAGGAAAAGGGCAAGCATATTAAAGTGATATTGATTGCCGTTGCGAACAAACTGCTGAAACAGATCTTTGCGATTGTGAAAAGCGATTCTGTATATAGTGAGATTTTAATTTGATTTTTATTTGGATTTCAACACAGTTCATTCCGACAGAGCGTAGCGACGAGGAATCTCAACATATTGTGAGAAAAGAGATCTCTCACATACGTTCGAGATGACAAAACGTAATGAATATCAGTACGATTTCTTATATCGAACTCACGTTAAAGTTCATTTTAATTATGGATTTATTGAAGATTGAAAACGTAACCAAGAGGTTTGCCAAGCACGTTGCGCTTGATGACGTGTCGCTCACCATTCCCCAGGGCTCAATATATGGCCTGCTGGGACCGAATGGTGCGGGCAAGACCACACTGCTGAGGATAATCAACCGCATCACCGTCCCCGACAGCGGAAGGGTGCTGCTCGGTGGCAAGGTGATAACACAGGACGACGTACGCCTCATTGGCTACATGCCCGAGGAGCGCGGCCTCTACAAGAAGATGAAGGTGGGCGAGCAGGCAATATTCTTCGCGCGCCTCAAGGGAATGTCCCGCAAGGACGCCACCGACAAGTTGAAGCAGTGGTTCGACAAGTTCGGCATAGGCGAATGGTGGAACAAGGAGGTAGGCGACCTCTCGAAGGGCATGGCACAGAAGGTACAGTTCATTGCCACCGTACTGCACGAGCCCAAACTGCTCATCTTCGACGAGCCCTTCTCTGGTTTCGACCCCATCAACGCCAACCTGCTGAAGAGCGAGATACTTGCCTTGCGCGACAAGGGTGCAACCATCATTTTCTCGACACACAACATGTCGTCGGTCGAGGAGGTGTGCGACCACATCACCCTCATCGACAAGTCGAGGAACATCCTCTCGGGCAATGTCGACGACATACGCCACCGTCACGGCGCCAACATCTTCGAGATTGACTACCGAGGCAACGAGGCATCACTGCTTGAAGCACTCGACGGAAGCTGCGAGATCATGGAATCAAAGCCGTCACCCACAGGCTTCAACAGGATGAAGATACACATCGCCACCGACAGCGAGGTGCGCGGTGTCATAGCAAAGGCCAACGAGAGTGTAGAGATACGTTCATTCAGCGAGGTCATACCTTCAATGAACGACATATTCATCCGTGCCGTCAACGGCAACCTTTAGAAGTTGTTTTAATTTATGTCCTTGAAATTTTTATAGAACTTTTTTAGAGTGTTTTTTTATTTTTCAAAGGCGCATAGCGGGCTATGTAACTGCGAAAAAGAGAAAAACAGGCAAAAAAGGGCATAAAAAGACAAGCACTTCTTTGAGGCTATGTAAATAATATTTTTGAAAGAAATTTAAACAGCTTCTAAAAAACGAATACCATGAGCAAGATTGGAATAATAATAGGAAGAGAGTTCAACGAGCGCGTACGCAAGAAGTCATTCATCATCACCACCCTGCTGACACCGCTGCTTATGATTGCCCTTATGGTGGCACCCATGCTGCTGACGCAGTACTCGGGCAGTGAGCAGAAGCACATAGCCGTGGTGGATGACAGCGGGCTCATAGGCAAGCAGCTGTACAGCAACGACGAGATACTCTTTGAGCAGACCGAACTGCCCATTGAGCTTGCACGCATACAGTTCAGCGACAGTTATGCCATACTGCACATAGGCAGCAACATAATGGAGAACAGCGCCGACATAAGGCTCTACACCAACTCCACGGCATCAATCACACTTGAGATGGGGCTTGCATCGCAGATTGAGAAGGTGATAGAGGATATCAAACTGCAGAACCTGAACATCGGGAACCTGCCGGCAATCCTTGCAAGCATAAAGACCGACATCAACCTGCACTCATACTCCAACGGTGCTCCCGTCGAGGAGAATGCGACAGGCACCCACACCGGTGAGAAGGCAAACTCATCAATCGTGGCAACCGTGGTGGCATACGCGCTCAGCTTCATGCTCTATATGTTCATACTCATATACGGTGTGATGGTAATGCAGTCAGTAATCGAGGAGAAGAACAGCCGTGTGCTCGAGGTCATGGTATCGACCGTGCGCCCCATGGACATGATGCTGGGCAAGATTCTTGGCGTGGCAAGCGTAGCCCTGCTGCAGGTAGCCATCTGGGTTGTACTGTTGCTTGGAGTAGGATTCTTTGTAATGCCCGAGCTTATTCCCGGCGAGATGCCAATGGCAGTGGAGATGCTCAAGCAGGGAGCGTCGCCCGAGAACACAGGTGTCGACATGGGATTGTTGCAGGCCATCGCCACACTTACCGACGTGGCCTACCTTGCGAAGATCATAGTATCGCTGCTCGTGTTCATGGTCAGCGGTTTCCTTCTCTATGCAGCACTGTTCGCTGCCATAGGCTCATCGGTAGACAACCCGCAGGATGCACAGCAGCTGCAGACACCCGTCACCATCCCCATCATTCTGAGCCTTTTCGTGATGCTCTCTGTCATCAACGACCCCACATCGGAGCTCGCGTTCTGGTTCTCCATGATACCGCTTACATCACCCATTGTAATGATGGCACGCATCCCGTATGACATCCCCACATGGGAGATAGCCCTGTCACTGGGTATACTCATAGCGACATTCGTTGTTGTGGTATGGTTCGCCGGCAAGATATACCGCGTGGGAATCCTCATGCACGGCAAGAAGCCAACATTGAAGGAGCTGTGGAAGTGGATGAAGTATTAAACAGCCTTCACCTTTAACCTTTGACATTTCACCTTTGACCTTTCAGCTTATCAAGAGAACCTGTCTATTTGCTCGACAAAACAAGAACTTTTGTTGAAAAACGACACAAAAGGTTAACAAATATTCAATTTTTGATTATATTTGCAACCGAATAATGGGTTATGCCGTTGAAAACGCGGCATAACCCCAATATTTTTTTGAGATTATTAATCCATAAATAGTAACTTTAAGAAAAAGCGTATGAAAAAAATTACTCTTTTCATCATGATGCTTGTAATGTGCGCTACAACAACATTCGCACAGACAGCAATCACATCGGCCGAGGATGTAAAACCCGGTAAAATCTACTGGTTCCATAACCTTTATATGGCCGGTTATGAAAGCTATGGTTACTCATCAACCATGATCTACCCTGACACCGAGGGTTCAAACCACATGCTCTGGTGCTCATCAAAATGGACTGGTGACAATGACCCTACTGACCCAAACCAGCAGTTCGCATTCGTTGAGTATGAGGGCCAGCTCTATCTTTACTCAGTAGGTGGTGACAAGTTCGTATCTTGGAACAATGACGGTGCACACCTCATGGACATCCCTGAGTACTACGTGACAATCGGGCAGAGCACTGCTGGATACGAGAATTTCCCTTGGTGTATGGCATTCAACGGCACAAAGCTCATCGGTATCTATTTCTACAACGGTTACGAGTACAGCGGCTATCTCTACTGCTCAGGCAGTAACACAGGCAGCAGCATCTACGGCTGGCAGATCTATGAGGTAGCCGACCTTGAGAACGCCGATGCACTCACAGAGCGCCTCGCTACTGCAATGGTAGAGGGTAAGAAGAAGCAGGATGAGGCTGCAGAAAACCTGATGAATGCCTTCGAGGAGGCCGAGGAGCTCCTCAGCGACATCAATTATATGTACACCGAGGGTACAGAAATCGAGTTGCAGGTTGCTGACCCGGATGCCCCCAACTACATCTGGTGTAACGAGCCAGAGG
>JAFYWE010000185.1 GCA_017558165.1 Bacteroidaceae bacterium | reverse complement strand
GAGGTATGCTACTATGACTTGAGCCTCGACACAACCAAGATGATTGTACACGAAGAGATGAACACAAGCATCGAGAGCAAGCCGATATATCCTGTCAACAACGGCAAGCAGTTCATCCAGTGGTCGGAGCGCACAGGTTGGGCAATGCTCTACCTCTACAACGCCGACGGTACACTCGTAAACCCAATCACCGATGGCGCATACCACGTTGAGGAGGTATTGGCCGTAAACGAGAAGGAGAAGAAGGTGTATTTCACTGCTTGTGGTTACAACAAGGGTGAGAACCCATACTACATGCACCTCTACAGCGTGAACTTCGACGGTAGCGGTTTGAAGCAGATTGACGAGAGCGACATGAACAGCACATTCCTTCCTGCAGCCGACGGCCAGGCATTCGTCGTGACATCATCACGCGTTGACACCGCCCCTGTGAACTATGTATACAGCAAGAACGGCAAGAAGACCGTAGAGCTTGGTACAGCCGACCTCTCACAGCTCTTCGCGGCAGGCTACAAGTTCCCTGAGCGTTTCACAGTGAAGGCAGCCGACGGCATCACAGACCTCCACGGCGTAATGTACAAGCCTTTCGACTTTGACTCTACAAAGTGCTATCCACTTATCGAGTACGTATACCCGGGTCCACAGACCGAGGCTGTGAACGAGAGCTGGTCAAGCGGTATGAACCGTATCGACCGCCTTGCACAGATGGGCTTCATCGTAATCACAATCGGTAACCGCGGTGGCCACCCCAACCGTTCAAAGTGGTACCACAACTTCGGTTATGGTAACCTGCGCGACTACGGTCTTGCCGACAAGAAGGTTGCCGCACAGCAGCTCATCGCACGCCACAGCTTCATTGACGGCAACAACGTAGGTATCCACGGACACTCAGGTGGTGGCTTCATGTCAACAGCGGCAATCCTAACATACAACGACTTCTTCAAGGTTGCAGTATCATGCGCCGGCAACCATGACAACCGCATCTACAACAACTGGTGGAGCGAGAAGCACCACGGTATCAAGGAGAACGTAAAGGAGAAGACCGGTAAGGACGGTATCATTGAGTGCGACACTACATTCTCGTACAACATCAGCACAAACCAGGAGCTCGCACGCCGTCTCAAGGGTCATCTCATGCTGGTTACAGGTGATATGGACAACAACGTACACCCGGCCAACACAACACGCGTGATTGACGCCCTCATACGCGCCAACAAGCGTTTCGAGACAGTGATTCTCCCTGGCCAGCGCCACAGCTTCGACACCATGGACGAGTACTTCTTCTGGAAGATGGCTGACTTCTTCAGCAAGCACCTGCTTGGTGAGGCCAAGGAAGAGGAGGTTGATATTAAGGAAATGAACAACGACTGAATCAAGTTTCCAATAATCATGGGCTGCCGATTGGCAGCCCATGATGTATAATTAAGGTTACGGTACTGATTTGGTATATTGGAATAAAAATGTTTCCTTTGTAGAAATAGGGGTATACCGTAAGTTAAAGAAGAACATTGTTATGAAAAAGATATTGGTTACAGGGGCAAGCGGGTTCGTTGGCAGCCGCTTTGTAGAGAGATGGAGAAATGAGTATGTAATGTTGACTCCGACACATGCCGAGCTGGATGTCACCGACGCGGTGCAGGTTGAGCGTTATATCGTTGAGAATGCTCCGCTGGTTGTGGTACATCTTGCGGCCATCTCTAATACGGGATATTGTGAGCAGAACCCCGACGAAAGCTATCGCGTGAACGTTGAGAGCGTGTGTAACCTTGCTGCCGCGTGTGCTCGCAATGGTGTGAAGCTGGTATTCTTCTCAAGTGACCAGGTTTATAACGGCAACTATGAGAGCGGGCCTTTAAGTGAGGATGTAGAGGTCTGCCCCGAGACTGTGTATGGCAAGCATAAGCTTGAGGCCGAGCAACGTGCTCTTGAGTTGTGTCCTACGGCGGTGGCGTTGCGTGCATCGTGGATGTATGATGTGGAGCGTTACGGTATGCCGGTGCATCAGAACTTCGTGCTTGCCATTGAGAAGGCGATTAAGGAGCGCAGCCCGTTGGTGTACCCGGTGCGCGAGCATCGTGGAATTACATGGGTGCGCGATGTGGTGGAGTTCCTGCCGGCAACATTCTCAATTGAGGGTGGTGTGTACAATTATGGCGCGGGCTGTACCATGGATACGTATGAGACAGCCTGCTGCTACTGCGAGATGCTTGTGGGCTTGCAGTCGGGGCCTCTGTTGCAGCCTGATTATGCCCGTTATCCCGAACATGAGCGTAACCTGTCGATGTCTACCGACAAGATATTCCGTGCATCGGGCGGCAGGGTCTGCTTCGGCAGTACAATGGACGGCCTGAGGATTTTTGCCGATATCAATGGCCTTTGCCGTTGATATCCGGTTTACCAGAACTTGTTGTTCTCGGGGCTGTACTCGAAGCCTACGGCGCGAAGCTTCTCTTCAAGCTCTGCGCGGTTGACGTCAAGGTCATCGCATAGCTCGTCAAGTGATTCATAACGGTCGCGCAGGTACATGTTGACAGTGCTGAACAGCATCATCGGGTCGTTGGGTAGTTCCATAATAATCAGTGATTTTATTTGTGGCTGCAAAGATAGCTACAAACGAGCGAGATACGCAAAGTTTACTTTAGCGTATCTTATAGCGAGTGCATAAAATCTTCGAGGTTTATCTCAAAGATAGTAACAAACGAGCGAGAAATACGAGGCTTGTTTTGGTTTTTTGTCTAAAAAACCGGTAGGTGTCATCCCTCGTCGCTTTGCTTTGTATGGATGACATACTCGCTTGGTTAATATCTATATAATTATCAGATGAGTGTATGCATCGTAAATTTATCATAACCGATGACGGCGTGTTGCGTCTGGGGCGTGCATCGCAGCATAGGGATCTGCTGGAGTGGGGCGAGGATTGCATCTACGGTGGCGGGTTCTGGCGGGTTGATGACGGTCGTGGTCTGGTCATTCTCTACGGTCGCTCATTCAATTTCGGTGCGCCTGTCATTGGGCGTGTAAGGTGTGTGGAGTGGGTCGGTGTCCCGGTTCTTGAACTCCCTGTATTCTATCTTGCGGAGTGGCCGCGTGATGGTGGCATGATCCCGGTCATCTTTTGAAACACTCAATGTTTCCTGTTTTTTTCAATTGTTTTTTAGACTTTTGTACTCATTGCCCGTATAAAGGGTAAAGACACGACACAATGGTAACGGTAGACAATGAGACAATAGAGAAGTGCAGACGCGGCGACAAGGGGGCG
>JAFYWE010000184.1 GCA_017558165.1 Bacteroidaceae bacterium | reverse complement strand
GATATGAGCCTTAAGATATACTCTATCCTTACCGATCGTTTCAAGGAGAAGCCCGGCAGTGTTGCAAATTACATTGACTCGCCCAAGGAGAACGGTTACCAGAGCTACCACGTGAAACTGCTTACTCCGCAGGGAACTTGGGAAGAGGTGCATATTTCATCGGAGCGAATGATACGCAAGTCGCAGTACGGATGTATTGCGGAGAGCACCGAGACAAACATCACCAATTGGCTCGAGAAGTTCAAGCATGTGCTCCAGGAGATTGCCACACGCGGTAAGGAGGTCGAGTATATGGATGGTGTGACATCCTCATTCTACAATGATGACATCATAGCATATACCCCCGAGGGTAAGGGTATCATTATGCCTAAGGGTGCTACGGCGCTTGACTTTGCCTTTGAGATACATAGCGAGGTGGGTATCCACGCACAGTATGCCCGTATCAATGGTCTGCTGTCATCAGTTAAAACAGAACTTGAGCGTGGCGATGTGGTGCAGATTGGCTGCAACGATGCTGTCACTCCCAAGAGGGATTGGCTGAATCATGTATCGACCTTCAAGGCAAAGTCTCATATAAACAGTTTCCTGAACAAACAACGCAAACTTGAATATGTTCGTTGTGAGCAGTGTCATCCATTGCCGGGTGACGAGGTCATCGGTTTCAAGGACCAGGATGGTAATATCACCTTGCACCGCCGTGATTGCAAGATGGCTATCAGGCTCGCATCACAACGTGGAGATGATATTGTGGCTGTAAACTTTGAGGAGGATAAGGATTTCCTTTACCCCGTGCGTGTAGATGTTGTGGCGGTAGACCGCTATCATCTGCTTGTGGATATAATTGATTGCATAACGAACAAGCAGAAACTTTCTGTGACCAATATAAATTCAAAGACAGAAGATGAAATCGTGAAGTGCGTGCTAGAGTTCGATGTACATTCGTCCGATGAGCTTCAGGAGGTCTTGAACAGCATTTCACAGATTGATGGAGTTGATGAAGTACAACAAAGTATTGAATAACCTAATTAAACAACTATGAGAAAAAGAAATTTATTTATTCCGCTTTTTGCCGCTGCAATGGCATTCGCGTCGTGCAGCGAGAATGATTTTGAGTTAATTAATCCGTCTGTCGAGCTCGGCTCCGAGGAGCAGACACGCTCTCTCTTCCCCGAGGATGACGGCTCACGCGAGTTGAACGAGGCACCGCACGTCAATGCGCGCCGTCTGCTCGACAAGCTTACCGCCGAGGAGATTAAGGAGCGTACCGATACTTTGGGACGTGCTGACATCACCCCAGAGCAGTATGCCGAGATTCAGGCCTTTGCACAGGAACTGACAAAAGGCCTTACAAAAGATAAGGAAAAGTATACTGCTTGTTTCAACTGGATAACATCGAACATCAAGTATGCTTACGAGTATCCAAGCGGTGGCCCTGTCGACAACAATCCATATCCTGTATTCACGAAAAAGTATGCAGTGTGTCAGGGTTATGCAAACCTCCTTTTCATCATGATGCACAGCCTTGATGTGCCGGCATTCGTGTGCAACGGTATGGTAAACCTCTCTTATATGACCGGTGGCCACGCGTGGAACTATGTGTACTGTGACGGTACCTGGTATGTGAGCGACCCTACAAATGGTGGTTCGTTCCTTATGAGGTCTCCAGGAAGCTACTCTCACCTGTATCCGTCCTCATTTGACATTGCGCTCTATGAGGAGAACGGTGTGTACTACAACTACAATGAGTATAATCTCAACATCTACAAGATTGAGAGCGATGAGAATGTGTTCGTTGTTCCGTTCAGCGTAAGGGATCTGCGCGTTGCGTCATTGAACCCGACAGTAGAACTTCCAGAGAATATTGAGGAACTTTATATCGGTAAGAACATCAAGAGCCTCGGTGAGGGTTATATTGGACTTCCTGAGAAGGCACCTGGTGTGAAGTATGTATATGTAGACCCAGAGAACACTACTTTCGAGAGCTATCTTGGTGCCGTATACCGCAAGAACGGTAACGAGTACCAGCTCACTTATATACCAGCGGCCATGAAGTGTCTTGAGCTTATGAAGATGGAGACAATCTACAAGAATACCGTATATTATCAGAACGGTATTGAGGTGGCTATCATCACTCCGGGAACAAAAAAAATCGAGAACTGGGCATTCGAGCAGTGCCCTAACCTTAAGATTGCATACATCCCCGAGGGTGTTGAGGTCGCAAGCAAGGCGTTTGCTGATGTTCACCCAAGTTTCCAGATTGTCCGTGGTGACTATACCAACATCCCGTCAATCAAGGCTGATTGATACGGCAGAACTACATACATGAAAAAAGGAGACCCGTGGGTCTCCTTTTTTCATGTATCATTCCTTGAATATAGTCTGGTAATACAATTTCAATAGTGTCTGTCGTGCCTTGACCATACGTGTTATGGAATCGTTATGGTGGCTTACCGGTGAGAGTGTCTGCTTTTCGTTATAGCTGAAATAGCTGTCGTTTGTCCTAAGCGTGTCCAACAGGTCATTGCCGATGTCAAGGTACTTCACATTGTCACTTACAGCATAACCGGCTATTGTTGAGAGCAAGTCGTAGTGACATCCATATCTCTCCTCAATCTTGCGCTTGGCGTCCTCGCTCATTCGGTATTTGGGAGGCAGATATATGTATAAAGGAACGGAGTGCTTGTATTCAGTCGGTACTACGTCGTAGTCAAGTATACTGCGTACATTGTGGTCACCAGTCACAATCACAATGGTGTTGTCCGCGAGCCCGCTGCTCTTGAACCACGTGAGGAAATCACCGAGGCAACGGTTGGCATATTGTGCACCAAGGCCGTATTTCGTCTTGACACTCTCACTGCCGGTTATGCAGGGCGATTTGTACCACTCGTCGGTAAGCGGTGGAAGCTCCATGTTGTCGGGGTACGTGAACGGCGGATGGTTCGTGGTTGTCAGTGCCATTATGAATTGTGGCTTGCTTTCTTCACTGGCCTTTTCAAATTCCTGTGCAATATATCTGTACAGGAATTCATCAAAGACGCCAATCTCGTTTGCCGTGCTTCCTTCAATCTCCTCCATAACCTGCATTCGTCCGTCTACGCGTTCGAAATTCTGCACCTTCAGCACCTCATTCAGGTTTTCCCAGGTCGGGTCCATTCCTGTGATGAAGCGGGTGGAGTAGCCGCTCCTCTTCATGGCGCAGGCTATGGATGTCTCAAGGCTGTCGTAGCGATAGCGTGACTGGAAATAGTGCTGGTATGGCATTGCCAGAATGACATTCTCAAGGGAGTAGACCGTACCGTTGCAAACGGACTGGTAGTTCCTGAGCATGATGTCCTCTTTAATGTGTGGGCGCAGTGAACACAGCAGGTCCAGCTCTTCGCCCTTGTCGAATTCTACAAGATATCTGCTCCAGCTCTCGTTCATTATCAGCAGGATATTGGGCTGTGTGAAGGTACTATCCCTTCTTGCTTGGGAGAACAATACATCTTCCAGGCTCTTCATCTCTTCTCTGCCGGGAAGTGCGGCAACCTTTACCGCTTCTTCAAATGATGCGAATCCGTTCTCCTTAAGGACCTTTTCGTCGCTCTTAAGCTCAAAGCTCTTTTTCCTCTCCTTGTATGCCTTCTTCAACATGTATATGGCATTGGGAACGGCCTCGTTGATCTCGTTGCTTGGTGAAACTATGAATGCCTCTACCTGTAACGTGTATGTGGTCACCGAGCCGCGCATGAATATGAATGTGAGGCCGGCAAGCAGAACCACGGAGATGATGCTTGCCTTTGTACCCATCCATCCGCGTTCCTTGATTGATATGCGGGATGTCAGTTTACCGTAAAGGTATACAATACCGCCGATCAGGAGAATTGATGCAAGGATACCCATAAAAGGATAGTCCT
>JAFYWE010000183.1 GCA_017558165.1 Bacteroidaceae bacterium | reverse complement strand
GCAGGTACGAGCCTTCGGCATGTATTATGTCGCCAAGCACACCCTGTTGCACCATGTTTATGGCGCATAGCTCAAACTCGTCATAGCAGCAGTTCTCGAGCATTATGCAGTGACGCTGTGTCGCCTCGGCAGTATCGACCAATCTCCAGCAGTCGGCTACCGTCGTGGCTGCCGGCACCTCTGTCGCCACGTGCTTGCCACATTGCATGGCATATACCGCAATGTCGGCATGGCTCATCCAATCGGTGCAGATATATACAAGGTCTATCTCTTGCGCTTCGCACAACGCTTTCCATCCGTTGTTGCCGTCGAATACGGCAGGCTCCTTTGCGTCGTGCTGTGCAATTATCTCCTTTGCCTCTTTGATATTCTCGTGTACAAGGTCGCATAACGCAACAATCTCACATCCTTCGATGTGCATCATACGGTTTACTGCACGCTTGGCGCGTACGCCCAAGCCCACGAAGCCTATGCGTACACACTCTATGGGCGCGCACCTCAGGTCGAGCACGCTGCCGTGTGTCATATTCATGCAATCCTTGTTCATATATGCAAATGTACAATCCAAAAAAATAAGGCGCAAATTTGCGCCTTATTTTTTTGGATTGTTAACGATTACTTCTTTACAGGAGATATTCTCAACTTGTATGTCATCTCCTTGTTAGGAACGCAATACTCGGGCATTGTGCCTACGTCATATCCGCACGATGCGTTACCTATACCGCGCATCCAAGCATCGAGGTGCAACACTGTGTATGGGCGTTTTTCCATATCCCAATAGTGGTTTGCATTCATAAGGTCGGCATCGGTGTAGGGGAGAGCCGAGAAACTTACGTTGCCCTCTGTCTCAATCTTTATACCCTCGCCGTTGTTGTCGGTGAATGTAACCTCGCGTAATCCCTCGCGGCTGCCGCTGCTCTGTGGCTTCACATAAGGAGCCGCCATCTTGTCAACAGTAGTGCTATAACGGCCTACAACAACGCCGTCCTTGCGGTCAACGGTGTTTTCCCATGGTCCAAGAGCGTAGTAGTTTACATTGTTCAATGTAGAGTCTATGCCGCATACAAGGCCTGCGCGACGCAGGTCGCCGCTCTTTGGAATGAACTTCGCTTCAATGTCAACGATACCCTGTGGATAGATGGTGTAATCGATCTCTGTGTCGCAGAGCGAGCCTTTGCGTACAGTCTTGACAACGGTGTTTCCGTTCTCCTCGACAACCGATACGCTACCGTTTGCCTCAAGGCCGTTGTTGGTGTTGTTGAAACGGTCGTTCTCAATCCAACGGTGGTTGTCATAGATGAAACCGAAGTTGTCGGCAATCACATTCTTGCCGTTGAAGGCAAGGGCTGTGAGCTGTGCTGTGTTGGCATCGAACTTAACCTGTACATTCTCGTTGCCTATCACATATTCGTGCAATGACGATGTGCTTGCAAGCGGTGCGCCCTTTGACTTGATGGCAGCCAATGCTCCGCGTGGAGTAATCTCGAACTGCTGCATTGCAACCTCGTGGCCTGCAGGAGCAAATACCTGTGCCTCGCGGTGAACAAGGCGTATTGTAAGCATTGCCTCATCGCCACGTTTGAGCAATTTGTTTGTATTGGTTGCCTTCTTTGTTGTAATCCATGTCTTGGCGCTCTTGCCTGGGGCTGCTGCAGGAGCATGTACACGGCCTGTGTAAACTACCTTGCCGTTCTTCACCACATCGTAAACGATGTCGAACTCTTTGAGGTCGGTAAAGTTGTATTTGTTCTTTATTGCTACTGTTGCAATGCCGAACTCGTAGTTTATTTCAGGTACGGTTATCTCAACGAACTGATGTGCGGCTTTCACCTCTTTCAGCTTCGCGCTCTCCTCGCGTGTAGGAGGAATAATACCGTTTGAACAGAAGTTGCCCTGGTGTGGGCCCGGATAGTCATAACCGGTATGTATGCGGTAGATGCCCTCTTTCATCTCCTGTGGGTCGTATATAGCCTGGTCAACCCAGTCCCAGATACAACCGCCGATGCATGAGTTGGAAGCCTCAATCTTTTGCCAATATTCCTTTAAGTTACCAATGGCGTTACCCATGGCGTGAGCATATTCGCAGATGAACATAGGTTTGTCGAGGTTGTTGGTGTATTTGTTCATCCAAGCCTGTCCGGGGTACATCTTTGAGTAGAAGTCGCTGAATCGTCCGCCACCGTAGTCGCCTGCCGAACGTGTTCCCTCATAGTGTACAGGACGGCTATCGAGGCGTTTTGCCTCGTCGTAGCATGGGCCGAAGTTGTTACCGTTGCCTGCCTCGTTACCCAAGCTCCACATTACCACGCTCGCGTGGTTACGGTCGCGTAGTACCATGCGGTTTATACGGTCCACGAACGAAGGTATCCACGACTCGCGGTCCGAAATGCTCTGGTTTGCGTGGTCCTCAAGGTCTGCCTCGTCGCAGCAGTACAGACCGTAGTGGTCGAACATCGCATACATCTTTGCAGCGTTGGGGTAGTGGCTAGTACGTATGGTGTTTATGTTGTTCTGCTTCATCAGAAGAACATCCTGCAACATCGATTCTGTTGTAACGGCACGTCCATATACTGGGTGAGTG
>JAFYWE010000182.1 GCA_017558165.1 Bacteroidaceae bacterium | reverse complement strand
TGGCACACAAGGAGCCTACCCGCAACAACTACACCGACGGCAAGCTACATGAGCACCCCAAGGCGGAGCGACTGACCGACTATGAGCTTGGATACACATTCGCGGGCAACCGCTTCAAGGCCGGAGCGAACCTCTATTTCATGGACTACAAGGAGCAGCTTGTACTTACCGGAGAGCTCAACGAGATTGGCGAGCCGCTTGCAGCCAACATCCCCGACAGCTACCGCGCCGGTGCCGAAATAACAGCAGCCATCACGTTGCCCTGCGGGTTCCGTTGGGAGGCGAACGCGACCTTGAGCCGTAACCGTATAAAGGAGTTCACCGAGGTTCTCTACGATGACGACACGTACGAGCGATGGGAGATAAGACACCGCAACAGCCGCCTCTCGTTCTCGCCGGAGATAATCGCGAACAACACGTTTGCATACAGCAAGGGCGGGCTCGACATCGCATTGCAGTCGCAATATGTGGGCAAGCAGTATATGAGCAATGCGGGAGTTGAGGCACACCGCCTCGATGCCTATTTCGTGAGCAACCTGCGCCTGGCATACACGTTCAGGCCCAAAGGAGTAAAGAGCGTGACCGTGGGTGCTACCGTATACAACATATTCAACGAGGAGTATGAGAGCAACGGCTATGCCGGGAGCGGATACTACACCGACGGCAACGGCAACCGACATCGCTACGACTATGCCGGCTACGCAGCCCAGGCAGGCGTAAATATACTTGGACACTTGAATATAGAACTATAAACAAGGTGGCGCCACAATAATAAAGTCCTTAATGA
Organism: Bacteroidaceae bacterium; assembly: GCA_017558165.1. GTDB lineage: Bacteria > Bacteroidota > Bacteroidia > Bacteroidales > Bacteroidaceae > HGM04593. The sequence continues at coordinate 6,084 of JAFYWE010000182.1, read as the reverse complement.
CCTTAGAGACTTTAAGATCCTTAAGGACGTCGCCACATAACCTTTAAATAAAATAGTCATGCTTGAAATATTAGGAGTACTTACAGGCATTGTATACCTGTGGCTGGAGTACCGCGCGAACATATACCTGTGGATAGCGGGCATAATAATGCCGGCCATATACATATTTGTATATTATGACGCTGGGCTGTATGCCGATTTCGCCATAAACATCTACTACCTTGCCATCGCCCTGTATGGCTGGCTTGCATGGAAGACTGGGTTCACGCTATTCGGCAAAAAGAAGGCAACAAGCCATGAACTGCCAGTCAGCCATACGCCACGCACATCGTGGCCAAAGATCATCGCGGCATACATCATTGCACAGGCCATCATCGTTTGGGTGCTTATCAACTACACCGACAGCACTGTCGCCTGGGCCGACTCGTTCACCACAGCACTGAGCATTGTGGGAATGTGGATGCTTGCGCGCAAGTACATCGAGCAGTGGTGGGTGTGGTGCGTCGTAGACATTGCCAGCAGTGCGCTCTACATATACAAAGGGCTCAATTTCACGGCCATTCTCTATGCCGTTTATGCCATAATCGCTATCTTTGGCTATTGTAAATGGAAAAAGATGATTCCCGATGAACAATAATACTGAAATGCCATTTGACGCGGTGATACTTGCAGGCGGTGATTACCCCACTGCCCCTCAGCCGTTGGAGGTACTCCACAGCGCGCCGTACGTAGTATGTTGCGACGGAGCTGCCGACCGCTACATAGCAACAGGCAGGGTACCCGACGCCATTGTGGGTGACGGCGACTCCATAAGCACATACAACCGCGCGAAGTATGCGCACCTGATGCACATATTTGCCGAGCAGGAGACAAATGACCAGACCAAGGCAATGCGCTACCTTATGGAGAAGGGAATGCGCCGCATTGCCATAACAGGTGCCACGGGCCGCCGCGAGGACCACACCATAGGCAACATAAGCCTGCTCATAGAGTATATGCGCAAGGGAGCCGACGTCTGCTCGTTCACCGACCACGGGCGCTTCATCCCCTGTACCGGAACCACCACCCTGCAGTGCCGTAAGGGGCAGCAGGTATCAATCTTCAGCATCACGGCAAAGAACATGGGTGCCGAGGGACTGCTATACCCCATATATGACTTCACCAACTGGTGGCAAGGCACACTCAACGAGTGTACGGGCGATGAATTTACGATAAATGCCGAAGGAGAATACATACTGTTCATCAATTATTGAATTTGACAGGACTATGAAAAACGACAGATTACTTTCACTTGACATGTTGCGCGGGCTCGACCTTTTTCTGCTGGTTGCACTGCAGCCCGTGCTATGCTCCGCACTTACACAACTCGACTGTGAGGCGCTCAATAGCACCCTGCTGTACCAACTTGACCATGCGAAGTGGGAGGGCTTGCGCGTATGGGACCTTGTGATGCCGTTGTTCATGTTCATGTCGGGCGTCACCATGCCCTACTCCCTTCCTAAATACAAGAACACCAACGGTAACATTAAGGTATGGAGCAGGATAATAAAGCGCTTTGTATTGCTGTTCCTGCTTGGTATGGTTGTACAGGGCAACATTCTCTCGCTTGACCCGGACAGGGTATATATCTACAGCAACACCCTGCAGGCCATAGCTGTGGGATATCTGCTGTCGGCACCCATCATACTTTACATGAAGCCACGTATGTGGATTGTTTCCGTAATACTGCTGCTTGTCATATATTCAATACCGATGCACATTGTAGGCGACTGGAGCCATCAAGGGAATTTCGCATGCCTTGTCGACAAGGCGTTGCTCGGCAGGTTCCGCGATGGAAGCACAATAGCGCCTGACGGAACTACGGTATTCGCACCGTGGTACGACTACACCTGGATATGGAGCAGCATAACATTCTGCTGTACCGTCACACTTGGAAGCCTAGCGGGACACATAACCAAGAGCGGTAACAGCAACCGACCGGCAACAGCCAGAAAACTCTTCATCATGGCAACGGTGCTGTTGGTGGCAGGTCTGGGAGCCGGCGTTTTCCAGCCGATAGTAAAAAGGATATGGAGCGCCAGCATGGTGCTGTACAGTGCCGGATGGTGCTACCTGTTGCTGGCGCTGTTCTACTGGTGGATAGATGTCAAAGGCCACACAAAAGGATGCCGATGGCTGCTCTACTACGGTTGCAATGCCATCACGGCATACCTGATTGGCGAAGTCGTCAATTTCCGTAGCGTGACGGCATCGCTGTTCCATGGAACCGAGCAGTACCTGCAGGGATGGTACCCTGTACTGCTCACGCTGTGCAACAGCATCATACTGTTCCTCATATTAAGGATAATGTACCGGAACAAGATTTTCCTCAAGGTATAACAAGCGGTACAGGGCCTTCCATACGCCTTTTGGAACAGCCACACAGCTGCATTTCAGAGCAAAATTGCCCTGCGAACAAGAGATTATTCGCACAAACCGACCGTTTTTAAATAAGTTCTTTGTATCTTCGCACCGGATATTGCACTGATGTGCAGTAACACAACCTGCAAACAACAGAAAAATAAAACAATAAGATATGGCAGACGTAATTAGCGTAGCGAAGCAATGTCTTCAGGATGAAGCAGAAGCGATATTGAACCTCATACCAAAGCTTGACAACAATTTTGAGAAGGCTGTTGACCTTGTCATCAACAGCAAGGGAAGACTCATTGTTACGGGTGTAGGAAAATCGGGACATATCGGCGCAAAGATAGCGTCAACAATGGCAAGTACCGGTACACCGGCATTCTTCGTGAACCCGCTTGATGCATTCCACGGTGACCTTGGAATGATTTGCGAGGGCGACGTGGTGATGGCAATCTCAAACTCGGGACAGACCGATGAGCTCCTGCGTTTCATCCCTATGCTGGCCGACCGCAAGATTCCTATCATATCAATGTCGGGTAACCCCGAGTCACTCCTGGCAAAATACTCCGACTGCCACCTCGACATCTCGGTACAGAAGGAGGCATGCCCGCTGAACCTTGCCCCCACATCATCAACCACAGCCACACTTGCCTTGGGTGATGCCCTTGCATGTGCGCTGATGACCGTGCGCAACTTCAAGGCTAAGGATTTCGCGAAGTTCCACCCGGGTGGCTCCCTGGGACGCCGTTTGCTTGCAAAGGTAAAGGACTACATGATAAGCGACAACCTGCCTATCGTTACACGCGATTCAAAGATAAGCGACACGCTGTTGCAGATTAGCCGCACAAAGATGGGTATTGCAGTTGTTGTGGAGAACGGCGACATCCTTGGAGTTGTAACCGACGGCGACATCCGCCGTACCATGCAGCGCGACCAGGACCGTTTCTTCGAGCTCACCGTAAAGGATCTCATGAACAGCAACCCCAAGACCATCAAGGAGAACGAGAAGCTGTCACAGGCCGAGAACATGATGCGCCAGCACAACATCAACTCATTGATAGTCGTTGATGCCGACAACCACCTTGTGGGCGTGATTGACGCATTCAGCTGCTTCTAAAAAGCAAAAAGAGATCAGCTTTCCGTTTTAACTTTTCAGTTTTGACCTTTAACATTAGCAATAATATAGGTGTTGACCCAAAAATAGTTTGTCATACTGAGCATAGCGAACCAGCGGTAGACGCCCGAAGGGGCTAAAGTCAAGTATCTCTATTCAGTGCGTTCTTGAGATCCTTTACATTCGCTAAAGCTCATCAAACATCTTTAGTGTTTTTTGATTAAGGAATAGTCTGGATGACAAGTTAAGCAGAAAATGAAACATGGGTCAACTGCTATATTGTCACCTTTAACATTTCACTTTTCAGTTCATCATGAAAGTCGTAGCATTTGTTCCCATCCGCCTCAATAGCAAGAGAGTCGTTGGCAAGAACCTGAAGCCACTTGGCGGCAAGCCATTGATGTGGTATATCCTTGAGACACTGGCAAAGGTCAAGAATATCGACGAGGTATATGTATACTGCAGCAGCGAGGAGATTATCCCATATCTGCCAAAGGGTATAAAGTACCTGAAGCGTAGCGAGTGGCTCGACCGCGACGAGACTCTTGGCGAGGAGATTTACGACGCCTTCACAAAGGAGGTAGATGCCGACGTGTATATGCTCGCGCATACCACCTCGCCGTTCATAAAGGAGGAGACAATAATCAATGCCATTGACAAGGTAACCAGCGGTGAACACGACTCGGCATTCAGTGCACAGAAGATACAGACATTCACCTGGTACCAGGGCAAACCACTCAACTACGACCTAAAGAACATACCGCAGACACAGAAGATTGAGCCTGTCTTTGTAGAGACAAGCGCATTCTACATATTCCGCAAGGAGCTGTGGACAGTCGAGCACCAGCGTGTGGGCAACAACCCGTTCATGGCAATCATCGACCCCATAGAGGGCATAGACATTGACTACCCCGAGGACTTTGCATTCGCCGAGAAGGTGATAAACCTTTAACCCGCCGCCACAATGAGAAGCATACCCATTGAAGAGCTGAAGCTGTTGCAGAGAGAGGTACTTGATGACATTGTACAGTTCTGCCAAGAGCACGGACTGCGCTACACCCTGGCCTATGGCACATTGCTTGGAGCCTTGAGACATAAAGGTTACATCCCCTGGGACGACGACATTGACATACACATGCCCCGCCCCGACTACGAGAAGTTCCTCTCACTCTACAACAACCGCCACAGCGACTACAGCGTAGTTACCCACGAGATGGACAGACGCTATCACGTACCCTTCGCCAAGGTATACCGCAAAGAAACTATTGTAAAGGAGTTCTTCTATAAGCAAAGTGTATTCGGTGCCTACGTCGACATATTCCCCATCGACGGCATAAAGGAGAAAAGCCAAGCATGGTGGTGCGGACAGCTGATAAGGTGCATGTACATAAAGACATCCATTTTCTGCGACAGGCAGAGCATAGCGCGCAAGCTTCGCCTTGCCGTGACAAAGCTGATTCTGTTGCCGTTCACCGAACATTTCATTCTCACAAGAATCGCACGAATCTCGACACGTTACAGATATGAGGAGTGCGACAACGTTTGCAGTTTCGGTTCAAGGACAGCATTGAGAGAGATTCTGCCACGTACCGTATTCGACGAGTACACGATGTTGCCGTTCGAAGGCAAGGAGTACCGCGCACCAAAAGGATATGACACCTATCTATCGCAGAAATACGGCGACTACATGACATTACCCCCTGTAGAGAAACGGGTGTCGACACACGACTCGCAAGCCTATTGGACCGAAGAGTGCTGAAAAAGCAAAACAACCTAAAACAGTGATACCATGGAACAGAAGTGCAAGAACCTCAACGGAGCATGCAGGCTTGTAACAGGCCTTGCCATAATGACAGGACTCATTGTAATGGGCATGTTCATAATGAAAGGACTCAAGAGTATTGCCGACCGCGACCAATCAGTAACGGTCAAGGGACTTGCCGAGCGTGAAGTCCTTGCCGACAAGGTTGTGTGGCCGTTACCCTTCAAGTGCGTGAGCAACGACATGCAGCAGCTCTACAACGAGATAGAGAAGAACAACGGCATTGTAGTGGAATTCCTTAAAAAAGGTGGCATTACAGAAGAGGAGATAATAATATCGGCACCGGCCGTCACCGACCGCCTTGCACAGAGCTATGTCCCCGACAACATGAAATTCCGTTACCAGGCTGAGGCTGTGATAACAGTGACATCAACACAGGTAGAGAAGGTAATCGAGCTGATGAAGGAACAGATAAGCCTGATGAGACAAGGTGTCATCATAAGCAACGAGTACAACTACAATACAAGTTTCGAATACACATCGCTCAATGATATTAAACCGGCAATGATTGAGGAGGCCACACGTAATGCCCGTGCTGTGGCACAGAAGTTCGCCGAAGACTCGGGCAGCAGCCTTGGCAAGATAAGACAGGCAACGCAAGGCCAGTTCAGCATATCAAGCGATGAGACAACCCCGCAGATAAAGAACATACGCGTAGTTACAACGGTCAAATACGCACTTGATTAGTCACGCATGACAACGACTATCGATTAAACGACTGAAGGCATCCTTTGGGATGCCT
>JAFYWE010000181.1 GCA_017558165.1 Bacteroidaceae bacterium | reverse complement strand
TTGCCCATGGTTATATTTTTAGTGTGGTAACTCAAAGATAACCAAAAAGGGCTGACTTCCAAAATTGGAAGCCAGCCCTGTCATTATGCAAATACGCTAACTTTTAGCGGACAGTAATAATTTGGTAATAGTTTCAGGGTAGTATTCGGGTAGTCTCGCCTCATTTTCAGGCAGTATTCGGGCTGTATTTAGACAAAAAAAATGACCGAGGGACTATCCCGTCGGTCATTGTAAATCGTTGATATATAGGTTCTAAACCTTTTTTCAACCCATTAATACTCCTCCTCGTCAAAGAAGAAATCCTCCTTGCTTGGGTAGTCGGGCCAGATGTCCTCGATGCTCTCGTATACGTCGCCCTCGTCCTCAATCTCCTGCAGGTTCTCAATTACCTCCAATGGCGCGCCCGAGCGTACTGCGTAGTCAATGAGCTCGTCCTTTGTTGCTGGCCATGGTGCATCCTCCAACTTAGATGCCAATTCAAGTGTCCAATACATATTATAGTCTGTTTTATTGTTATAAATAGTTTTTGTTAAGTGCGTGCAAAAATAGTCTAAATTTGTTTATCTACAAGGTTTTTGCCACTTTTTTTCGGTGTCTCCGGCAAGCTTGCGCTGTAGCAGGAACAGGTAGTCCGACAGGCGGTTGACAAAGACTATGGCCTTGCTGTCCACGGTACATTCGTCCATCAGGCTGACTATTCGTCTTTCGGCACGACGGCATACCGTGCGGCACACTCCTGCACGTGCAGCGGCTTCGTTGCCTCCGGGGAGAATGAACTGGCGCAATGGCGGCAGTTCTGCCTCAAGGCTGTCGATGGCCTTTTCGATGGCCTCTATCTCCTGTGCCCCAATGGTGCATTCGCACTCCTTGTCGTTTGCCAGGTAGCTTCCCAGGGTGATTATGTCGTTCTCCACTTGCTCAATGAATGCCTTTGTGTCGCAATCCTGGAGCGCGGCGCACAGCAGTCCAAGGTGGGAATTGAGCTCGTCGAGGGTGCCGTATGCCTCTACGCGCTTGTGGTCCTTGCGCACGCGGCTGTTGCCTATGAGTGAGGTGGTGCCATTGTCACCCGTTCCTGTGTATATGGTAGCTTTCTTCATGGCCTTATATCTTGAGTGTGTAGTTCTGCTTGGGCCTGTTGTCCTTGAAAAAGAGTATTCCAAAGCTGTACATGTCGTATGTGGCAATGGGCTTGTGGTTGGCTATGACCTTTTTCCACCACTCCTTGTGTTCCTTGTCGCGGTGTATTCCCTCAACAATGATTATGCTTTCTTTGTTCGTGTGCTCCAGTGCCGCCTCAACAAGCTGTGGCTGGTTGCCGCACTTGCCGATGTAGAGCAGGCCTATGGCGCCGTATGCCTTCAGGTTTTCCTTCAACAGCTGCAGGGTGTCGCCTTGCATGTGCAGGCATCCCTCTGCATTAAGGTGCTGGCGTGCGCATTCGGGTATCGTGCCTTCCTGTGTAAGCAACAGCTTGGGAACGGTGCGGCGCGCACTGCTTATTGCGCAGGCGGCCGTTACCGATGCTATTGCAATGGCGTTTGCCGGTGTATGGTAGTCGGTAATTCTGAACAGCCTGCGGCACTCCTCTCTCTTCATCTCCCCGCACTCCTTGGCTATGCTGTCGAGCGTGTCGTATGCATAGTAGGGGAGCCGTTCCTTCAGTACTTGGGTTATGAAGAAAAAGGCCGAGGGGGATTGTATTCCAAACCCCCTGTTGTGCCTTTTACGGTTTATCCAGTCGCCGAACTTGAGCATCGTCTGTTGTCTGGTTTTAGAGAGAGAATGCCTCCTTTACCTTCTCAACGTAGTCGAGCTTCTCCCATGTGAACAGCTCTACCTCAACTACCTTGGTGTCAAGGTAACGTGACTCGAAGCACTTTGTCACAGTCTGTGGCTTGCGGCCCATGTGACCGTATGATGCTGTCTCGCTGTAGATTGGGTTACGCAGCTTAAGACGCTCCTCGATTGCCTTTGGACGAAGGTCGAAGAGTGCTTTCACCTTCTGTGCAATCTCGCCGTCGCTGAGTGCCACCTTTGCTGTGCCGTATGTGTTCACGAACACGCTCACTGGCTCGGCAACACCGATAGCGTATGAGAGCTGGATGAGTGCCTCGTCGGCTACACCTGCAGCTACAAGGTTCTTTGCTATGTGACGTGCCGCGTATGCCGCGCTACGGTCTACTTTGCTGGGGTCCTTACCGCTGAATGCACCACCACCGTGTGCGCCCTTGCCACCGTATGTGTCAACGATGATCTTGCGGCCTGTAAGACCTGTGTCGCCGTGTGGGCCACCGATAACGAACTTGCCGGTTGGGTTAACGTGGTATGTGATGTCGTCGTTAAAGAGTGCGAGAACGCTCTCCGATGCAATCTTTGCCTTCACACGTGGCATGAGGATGTTGATGACGTCCTCCTTGATCTTTGCCACCTGTGCAGCATCGGCCGCGAGCTGTGCCTCGGCGCCCTCGGCTGTAGGCTTGATGAAGTCGTCGTGCTGTGTAGATACAACGATTGTGTCAATGCGGACGGGCTTGTTCTCATCGTTGTACTCTATTGTCACCTGGCTCTTTGAGTCGGGGCGCAGGTATGTCATCTCCTTGCCCTCGCGACGGATCTCGGCCAACTCGGTAAGGATGAGGTGCGACAGGTCAAGCGATACAGGCATGTAGTTCTCGGTCTCGTTTGTAGCGTAACCGAACATCATACCCTGGTCGCCGGCACCCTGTGACATAGGATCCTCGCGCTCTACACCGCGGTTGATATCGGCACTCTGCTCGTGGATAGCCGAGAAGATACCGCATGAGTCGCCGTCGAACATGTACTCGCTCTTTGTGTAACCGATCTTGTTGATTACACGGCGTGCGATGTCCTGCAGGTCAACATAAGCCGATGACTTTACCTCGCCGGCAATCACTACCTGTCCTGTTGTGACGAGTGTCTCGCAAGCAACCTTAGACTGTGGGTCAAAAGCGATGAGCTGGTCAAGCACTGCGTCCGAAATCTGGTCGGCCACCTTGTCGGGGTGTCCCTCTGAAACTGATTCTGATGTGAAAAGATATCCCATAGTTTTTTCTGTATTATGCCCGATGGTACCAATAATCTTGTGTCCTGCCGGGCGTAGTTAATAATTGGCTTGTTTGTCATTCAAGCCCTCAAGGTAACTATGTGTGGGATAATCTATGCTGGCGAAGCGCCTTTACAAATGCCCTCTGAAGGGGCTTTTAGCATTTTTTACCGTGGTTGCAAGCAGTCAAATCTTTCCACACACAGCCCGTTGGGGGCTCTATTCGGGTACAAAGGTAAGCACTTTTCCTGTATTTACAGCATTATAGCCTGCTTTTTTGATAAATTAACTCTTTGACATTATAAAAGCAAAGTGGGTGACCCAAAATGAAATGGGGCACCCGCTTTTGTAGGGAGGTTGGATAAAAAAAGCTATTTTAGTCAGCCTCTTTGCTCAATATGTAAATCAGAAATTAGGTTTGTCTACATCCCACCAAAGGCGTGTGGCCTGCTTGTCCGGGTCGCCTGCGCAGTAGGGCTTGACGCGACCCTCTCCCATGGAGAGGACTTCCTGTGGCAATTTACGAAGATTATATTCGATTTGAAAGTTTGCTGTGGATTCTTCTTTCGTTGAATCGCTCAGGGTGATTATAAGCTGTATTTCAACAATTCTGCGTTCTTAAGTCAGCAGTGTTTTCTTCTATTTTAATCCAACCATAGTGCTCTTTTCCTTTTTGGTCAGTGGTTTTTACATAATACCAATTCCCAATGATGTCATAGATTATAAGGATGCCCTCCTTGAACTTATACACTTTTGGGCTTTCCGTGTCAGGTTCCTTATAGATGATAAAGAACTTCTGTGTCTTTCCCTGAAAAAAGTTGACTCATTAAATTAAAAACAATGAGTAGTTACATTCTTCAAAGGGAAAAGTATTTGGACAAAGTTATCGAACTTCGTTCCACAGGTATGGGTTATGGAAGAATTTCTAAAATTATCCCG
>JAFYWE010000180.1 GCA_017558165.1 Bacteroidaceae bacterium | reverse complement strand
GAAACGCTCTGTTCCCTGGTTCATTACATCGTCGATAATCTTCTCGTCACGCTTTGTACCGAGTGTAACGGTTGTGAGTGACTGAGTCTCACCACGTGTGAAGACTGCTGAACCGTGAGGGCCAGGCAGATAGCCGGCCTCGCACCAGATAGGACGGATCTCGGTTGTCTTACGGCCATCGAGACGCTTGCCCTCGTCAAGGATGCAACGGCGCATAGCCTCTTTCTCTACATCGTGGTAGTAACGGTCGATGAGAGCACCCTTCTCCTCAAGCTCCTCCTCTGTGAACTGAGCCTTGAACTCCTCCTTGATAGCCTCAAAAGCAGCACCACGACCGTGCTTGTCGTTGTTACCGCTGGCAGCAACAGCATAAGCCTTGTCGTAGCAAGCCTCGCGAACCTGTGCACGGAGCTCCTCGTCGTTCACCTCGTGGCAGTACTCACGCTTAACGGTTGTACCAACCTCCTCCATAAGCTCCATCTGAGCCTTGCAGTGAACCTTGATAGCATCGTGTGCAACCTTCATGGCCTCGAGCAGGTCGCTCTCAGAAACCTCCTTCATCTCACCCTCGACCATCATGATGTTGTCGTATGTAGCGGCAACCATGATGTCCATGTCAGCCTCCTCAAGCTGCGCGAATGTAGGGTTAACCACAAACTCGCCGCCGATACGTGCGACACGTACCTCTGAGATAGGACCACCGAATGGAATGTCAGAAACCGCCAACGCTGCAGAAGCTGCAAGACCGGCAAGAGCATCAGGCATATCAACACCGTCGGCTGAGAACAATACGATGTTCACATAAACCTCGGCGTGGTAGTTATCGGGGAAGAGAGGACGAAGAGCACGGTCAACCAGACGGCAAGTAAGGATCTCATAGTCCGAAGCCTTACCCTCACGCTTTGTGAAACCGCCGGGATAACGGCCGAATGACGCGTATTTCTCCTTGTACTCTACCTGTAAAGGCATAAAATCAGTGCCTGGCACAGCATCCTTAGCCGCGCAGACTGTGGCCAGCAACATAGTATTGCCCAGACGCAACATAACAGAACCGTCGGCCTGTTTTGCAAGCTTACCTGTCTCAATGGTAATTACGCGACCATCGGGCAAAGCCACATTTTTTGTAACAACATTCATCTTTATTTCTTTTTTAAAACAAAATTTTTCTCTAATTCCCGCAAAGATATACATTTTTCCATACTTTTACCATATTTATATAGAAAAAAACAAGAAATTGGAGCCCGCGAGGAGCGAAACCTGACATTTTTCATCCGCATTTCGCCCGTTTGCACTATCTTTGCGTCGCAAACGCGATGACAGGCTACACTCGCAGTAAAACGTAAAGCATCAATATAGGTGTTGACCCAAGAGTTGTTTGTCATACTGAGCGTGGCGAACCAACGGTCGACGCCCGTAGGGGCCAAAGTCAAGTATCTCTATTCAGTACACATTCGAGATCCTTCACATTCGTTCAGGATGACAAGTTTGCGCAGAAAACAAGTCGTGTGTCAACTGCCATATTTTCACCGAACGCAAAGTAAACTTTCGTCTTACTCGTTAGACGCAATAATGAACAGAACATAAAAATCAAAAAACATGACAATATCAAACTGCAAATCATTCATTCTTACCCTTTCGGCAACGGTGCTCTCACTCCTTGCCGTATCGTGCGGCAAATCAACTGACACGGTTGCCGACAACACCCCGAAATTCACAATCAAGGGAACCTTGAGCAACGCCGAGGGCAAGGTCCTCTACCTTGCGAACACCGCCCTTGAGGGTACAGTAATCCTTGACTCTGTAAAGCTTGAGAGCGACGGCAATTTCGAGTTCAAGTGGAACCGTCCCGAGACTTTCGATTTTTACATAATCGGTTTCAAGAACGACACCCCTGCACTCATCGCCATCGACTCTACAGAGACCGTCAACGTGATAGCAGATGCAGCAAACCTCTCAAAGAGCTACGTGGTCGAGAACAGCCCGGCAAGCGAGGACATCAAGGAGATGTCGGAGCTTGTCACAGCACTTGAGGAGCAGATTTCAGGCATGAAGCCCGACAAGTCATACCTGTCAAAGAAGGCTGCCTTGATTGAGGAGTTCAAGGAGAACATCGCAAGACAGTATGTGGTACCAGCACCAGACAAGGCAAGCGCATACTTCGCATTGTGGCTAACATGCAAGAACGAGGCAATCTTCAAGCCCCTGAGCAACAGACAGGACAGCAAGTACTTTGCCGGAGTGGCAACAAGCATGAAGCGTCTTTTCCCTAATGCCGTCCGTACAAAGCACGTATGCAACGTAGCCGAAAGGGGCTTGGCGGCTACACGCACCATCAGCGCCGACAAGTTCGACGCCCTGATGGAGAAGACCACCACAGAGAACATTTTCGAGGTTGAACTTCCGAACCGCGAGGGCGACAGTATCAAGCTCTCATCCATGAAGGGCAAGGTAGTGTTGCTCGACTTCACCGTATTCGGCAACAGCAAGATAAAGATGCGCAACATCGACTTCCGTGAGCTGTACGACAAATACAACAAGAAGGGATTCGACATATACCAGGTATCATACGACGAGAGAGAGCACTTCTGGCAACAGGAGGCACTGGCACTCCCATGGACATGCGTACGTGACAGCAGAGGCGGTACATCGCCCTACTTCACGACATTCAACCTGCAGTCATTGCCCACATTCTTCCTGCTGAACAAGGAGAACGACGTGGTACTGCGCGACGTACAGATTACAGACCTTGAGAAGGAAATCGAGAAACTGCTGAAGGAATAAGCACCATCCACGAAGTGGAAACCTCAGCGACAGCCCCTTTTGAGAAAATTTCACTCTTTTAATTTGGTTTATAATTTTAAAGGGGCTACCTTTGCAACAGAAATAAAGGGAAATTGGGTTCCAGCACTTGTGTTGGAATCCTTTGTTTTAATGTTTTTTAAAAAGAGAAAAAATGAGTTATATGTCAGAAGAGGGCTACAAGAAATTGTTGGCCGATTTGAAGGAGCTTGAGGCAATGCGTCCCGAAGTGGTTCGCCAGATTGCCGAGGCACGTGACAAGGGCGACTTGTCGGAGAACGCGGAATACGATGCAGCGAAGGAGGCTCAGGGCCTTCTCGAGATGAAGATCAGCGAGCTCAAGATGACTATCGCCGACGCAAAGATCATCGACACATCAAAGCTGAGCACCGACACCGTACAGGTACTCACAAAGGTTGGTCTCAAGAACACAAAGACCGGTGCTGTAATGCAGTACTCTATCGTTCCTGAGAGCGAGGCGAACCTGCGCGAGGCAAAGATCTCTATCAACACACCAATCGCAAAGGGTCTCCTTGGCAAGAAGGTAGGTGACGTTGCCGAGATCACCGTTCCACAGGGCAAGCTTTACCTTGAAATCACAAGCATTTCATTCTAATCCACAGGAATCATGGCAACAATTTTCAGCAGGATAGTAGCCGGTGAGATTCCAAGCTACAAGGTGGCAGAGAACGAGCAGTTCTATGCATTCCTCGACATCAACCCGCTTGCAAAGGGACACACCCTTGTCATCCCAAAGCGCGAGGTAGACTACTTCTTTGACCTGACAGACGAGGAGATCGGTGCGATGCAGATATTCGCAAAGAAGGTAGCCGAGGGCATCAAACGCGCATTCCCCTGCATTAAGGTAGGCCAGGCCGTGCTGGGACTCGAGGTTCCACACGCGCACATACACCTTGTGCCTATGCAGAGCGAGAAGGACATGCTCTTCACGAACCCCAAGCTGAGCCTTACTCCGGAGGAGTTCAAGGAGATTGCCGAGAAAATTAACAAGGAGATTGCTTAACCGCAATCTCTTTTTTTATATATTCGCGGGAAGAAAGACAACCAAAGCCTTAAAATCCCGAACCGCATGCCAAGGAGATACCTAACATACGTTCGGAATGACAGGTTCAATAAAAACCAACAACCATGCGCACACTTATAAGCAACCCAACAATAGTAAGCAACGGCGAGCAGTTCCAGGGCTCGATAGTGATAAATGACGGCAAGATCGTAGAGATTCTGCGCGAGAACGAGCTGCCACGTGCCGAGTGCGACGAGATTGTAGAGGCTACAGGCCTTTACCTCATCCCCGGAGTCATAGACGACCATGTGCATTTCCGTGAGCCCGGACTCACCGAGAAGGCTACAATCGCCACCGAGAGCCGTGCGGCCGCGGCCGGCGGTGTGACATCTTACATGGAGATGCCGAACACCAACCCGCAGACAACAACCATCGAGGCGCTGAAGGAGAAGTATGCCATTGCGGCAAACGACAGTGTCATCAACTACTCGTTTTTCTTTGGAGCCACAAACAGCAACGTAGCCGATTTCGCCAAACTCAATATAAAGAAGAACTGCGGAATAAAGCTGTTCATGGGCTCAAGCACAGGCAACATGCTCGTTGACAAGCGCGAGGAACTGGAGAAGATATTCAGCGAGGCAAAAAGGTTGGGACTGCCTGTTGCCGTACACTGCGAGGAGAGTAGCATAATCGCCGCCAACAGCAAGCGCATAAAGGAAGAGGTGGGCGAGGACCCCGATGTCACATACCACCCGCTCATACGCAGTGCCGAGGCCTGCTATGAGAGCACAAAGTGCGCCGTTGAGCTTGCACGCAAGTTCGGAACACAGCTCCATGTGATGCACATAAGCACAGCCCGCGAGCTTGAATTGATGGGCAATGACGAGAACATAACATCGGAGGCCACACCAGCGCACCTAACATTCTGCGACAAAGACTATGCCCGCCTGGGTACAAGGATAAAGTGCAATCCTGCGATAAAGGGCGAGGAAGAGCGCGACGCACTGCGCAAGGCCGTTGCCGACGGCAGGATTGACCTCATAGGTACCGACCACGCGCCACACCTGCCGAAGGACAAGGTGGGCGGAGCACTCAAGGCTGCATCGGGAATGCCAAGCATACAGTTCTCATTGCTTGCAATGCTGAGACTTGTAGATGAGGGCGTACTCACGCTGGAGACACTGGTGGAGAAGATGTGCCACGCTCCTGCAAGAATATTCAACATCAACAAGCGCGGTTTCATAGAGAAAGGCCTATATGCCGATTTCGTATTGCTGAACCCCGACGCGCCACACACCATCGCCACCGAGGACATCATAAGCAAGTGTGGTTGGAGCCCATTCGAGGGCGAGACCTTCAATTGGGCCGTAGAACAGACCTGGGTGAACGGCGAGTGTGTCTACAAGGAGGGCAAGTTCAACGACGAGGTACGCGGTAAGGCTCTCACCTTCAACCGATGAACAGGACCGTTTTCCATTACAGCACAAGCGAGGTTGCCCCGTACATCGACTGGAGCTATTTCCTGCACGCGTGGAGAGTGAAGCCACAGACGGCTACAGCCGAGGAGCTCATCGCCGATGCAAAAGGGATGTTGCAGGCACTCGAAGGCAAGTACCGCACCCACGCCCTGTTCGCGTTGTGCGATGCACGCGGTGACGGCGACAACATCATCATTGAAGACACCACGTTGCCCCAGTTGCGCCAACAGCACTGTCACGACGGCAAGCCGAACCTTTGCCTTAGCGATTTTGTATCGCCATACGGGGACAAGGTCGGCGTGTTCGCTACAACGGTCGATAAAGGATTCGGCACAGAATATAAGGATGACGAATATCTTGACATAATGGCACAGGCACTGGCCGACCGCCTTGCCGAGGCTACAGCCACCCTGATGCACAAGACAGTGCGCACACAGAAGGTGCTTTGGGGCTATGCGCCCGATGAACGGCTGACGGTAGACGAGCTCAACCGCGAGGAGTTCCAGGGCATACGCCCGGCTGTTGGCTACCCGTCACTGCCCGACCAAAGTGTCATATTCATCCTTGACAGCATACTGCAGATGAATGGGATAGGTATCGAGCTCACACCCAACGGAGCGATGTCCCCGCACTCATCGGTATGCGGAATAATGATAAGCCACCCCGCCGCCCAATACTTTGCAATAGAGAAAATAGGCGAGGAGCAGCTGCATGACTACGCCCGAAGACGCGGACTGCCAGTCAATGAACTGCGGAAATACCTTGCAAGAAACCTCCAATAGGTTGCGGAAAGCAAAAAAAGCATTATCTTTACACCCGAAAAACAAATACAAACAATTAAAAGAGAGAATATGTTGAGAAAAATCCTACACCCCCTCTATGTATTGTATCAGGTACTCTTTGCCTGGTGGGCAGCAATTCTGTTGGCTGGCGGAGCAGCAATCTTCATCAGTCTTTTCGGACGCTACATAAAAGTGAAGAACGGTGACCACATACCGGCCGTCCTCTGGTGTCGCCTCACTTGCTGGGTATTCCTTATCCCGGTCAAGGTTGTCGACAGGGACAAATATGTAAAGAAGGACGAGACCTATATCTTTGCGGCCAACCATCAGGGTACATTTGATATCTTCGTGATGTACGGATATATAATGAAACGCTACAAGTGGATTATCAAGGATGCACTGCGCAAGATTCCTCTCCTGGGCAAGGCATGTGACGATACAGGACACATCTACGTAAACCGCACCACCCCACAGAAGGACCTGTTGCGCCGTTCGGTAAGCACATTGAAGAGCGGAACAAGCATGGGTATATTCCCCGAGGGCACACGTTGCGACAACGGTAAGCTTGGCGAGTTCAAGAAGGGTACATTCGTGATTGCCAACATGGCACAGACAAGTATCATCCCGGTTGCGATACAGGGCTCATACGACATTCTTCCAAAGGGTTGCCGATGCCTCCACTGGTCACCAGTGACACTCACATTCCACGCACCTGTGGAGTGCAAGGGACGTGACAGCGAGAACGTGGAGTACATGATGCAGGCTACACGTGCTGCAATTGCAAAGACATTGGGCGAGGAGTAAACGAAACCCACATACACAAACAGAGAGAGACTGGTTTTCCAGGCTCTCTCTTGCTTTATACCCCTATCTTGCCCGAATGACACGCTTTTTGTCAAAATTATTACATTTTGTCTAAAAAAATTGACCATTTTTGATGTATCTTTGCAGACAGAAACAATTATTAATTAAAAAGATAACATTATGAAGAAAATTTTCATGTCACTGCTCCTTGCAGTGCTTTTCACTCCACAGATGATGGCCGATGAGGGCATGTGGCTGCTGCAGCTCATGCGCCAGCAGAACCTCGAGGACCAGATGCGCAAGCAGGGTCTCAAGATGTCTGTTGACGGCATCTACTCACCTGACGCACCATCTATGAAGGATGCCATCGGTATCTTCGGCGGTGGCTGTACAGGTGAGGTGGTTTCTCCAAAGGGTCTTGTACTCACCAACCACCACTGCGGTTTCAGCT
The DNA here is from genome assembly GCA_017558165.1 of Bacteroidaceae bacterium. Lineage (GTDB taxonomy): Bacteria > Bacteroidota > Bacteroidia > Bacteroidales > Bacteroidaceae > HGM04593. The sequence continues at coordinate 8,358 of JAFYWE010000180.1, read as the reverse complement.
TCATCCAGCAGCTCAGTACAGTAGAGCACAACTACCTGCACAACGGTTTCTGGAGCCAGAGCTACGAGGAGGAACTCCCATGCGAGGACATCGCCTTCACGTTCGTAGTAAAGATCACTGACGTTACAGACGAGATCAACAAGCGCATCAACAGCGGTGAGCTCACCGAGGAGATGTCATTCAACCGTCAGGCATTGGCAAAGGTCGGCAACGAGCTCTTCAAGGCCGACAACATCGAGGGCAAGGAGTACATGTATGCACAGTTGCTCCCTTACTTCGAGGGCAACAAGTACTACCTCGTATACTACAAGAGATACACCGACGTACGCCTTGTAGCTACTCCACCGAACTCTATCGGTAAGTTCGGTGGCGAGACCGACAACTGGATGTGGCCACGTCACACAGGTGACTTCTCTGTGTTCCGTATCTACGCCGACAAGAACGGCAACCCTGCGGCATACAGCAAGGAGAACGTTCCCTTGAACACACCAAAGTACCACAACATCTCATTGGCAGGTTTCGAGGACGGTGACTTCGCTATGATCATGGGCTTCCCAGGCAGCACATCACGTTACCTCACAGGCGACGAGGTTAAGCAGAGAATGTTCCAGAGCAACGAGCCACGCATCGCAATGCGCGACGTTACACTCAAGATCATCCGTGAGGAGATGGCAAAGAGCGAGGACATCGCCATCAAGTATGCCAACAAGCAGGCACGCATCAGCAACTACTGGAAGAACTCTATCGGTATGAACAAGGCTATTGTAGACAACAAGGTTGTCGAGACAAAGCTTGTTGAGGAGGCTGCATTCAAGGCTTGGGCACAGAAGAACGGCAAGAGCGAGTTTGTTAACGTTGTCGAGAATATCAACGCTTGCGTTGAGGAGATGAACCGCACTACATACCTCTCTACACTCACATCAGAGCTCATCAGCAATGTCGAGTTCATCTACCGTAACCTCTCAATGAACGAGAAGGCAATCTTTGAGAACCCATCAAAGATTGAGGAGACAATGAACAACATCTACAACTGGTTGCACAACCGTGACTACATCCACGAGATTGACCGCCGTATTGCGAAGGAGGTTCTCCCTCTCTACTTCAAGCTCACAAAGCCCGAGGAGCGCAACGCTTACCTCAACGAGGTATATGCAAAGTACAAGGGCAACCTCGAGAAGTACATCGACCACGTATATGACAACTCAATCCTTGCAAGCGAGGCTAACCTGAAGAAGTTCCTCAAGAAGCCATCACTCAAGAAGTTCGAGAACGACCCTGCACTGTTGCTCCGCAAGGCTGTGTTCCAGTCATACAACGAGCTCTCGGAGAAGAACGCTGGTTTCGCAAAGATAATGAACCCACTCCACAAGACATACCTCAAGGGTCTCATGGAGATGGCAAACGGCGCTCCTGTATACCCCGATGCCAACTTCACAATGCGTCTCACATACGGTAATGTGAAGTCATACCAGCCAAAGGACGGCGTTACATACGACTACTACACAACCCTCAAGGGTGTAATGGAGAAAGAGGACCCCAACAGCAGCGAGTTCATCGTTCCTGCACGTCTGAAGGAGCTCTACGAGGCTAAGGACTTCGGTCACTATGCAATGGCAAACGGCGAGATGCCTGTCGCATTCCTTACCACCAACGATATCACCGGCGGCAACAGCGGTAGCGGTGTATACAACGCTGACGGCGAGCTCATCGGTCTTGCATTCGACGGAAACTGGGAGTCACTCAGCGGTGACATCAATTTCGACGACAACCTCCAGCGTTGTATCAACGTCGATATCCGTTACGTGCTCTTCGTGATCGAGAAGCTCGGTAACTGCAAGCGCCTCATCGACGAGATGACCATCGTCACAAAGGCAGTTCCTTGCACCGTGGCTTTGCCAGCATTGAGATAATTGGAATCACATACAACAATAAAAGGCTGTGTCCAAGCGGACACAGCCTTTTATTGTTGTTATACACTTGTTATTGGAATACCTTATGAGGATAGAGAGGTATCTCCGATGCGCCCTCAAGCGGTGACTCCACGCAACGCAGAGACTCTTTCAACTGCTCGGGAGTACGCGCACCCACAATGACCGATGTAACGCCACGCTGGGCAAGAATCCACTTGAGCGAGAGCGATGCAAGCGTCTCGCCACGCTCCTTGGCAATGGCATCAAGACGGTTCAGGTGTTCCTGCAGCTCGGGGGTGAGCATGGCGGGTTTGAGAGAGCCGGCACGTGCCATACGCGAGTCACTTGGCACGCCGTTAAGATAGCGCGATGTAAGCAGACCCTGCGCAAGCGGCGAGAACGAGATGAAGCCAAGCCCGTTGTCGGCACAATAGTCAGTGACACCATCATCCTGTACAGCCCTGTCAAGCAGGTTCAGGCGTCCCTGGAAGATGAGCGGAGGCACACCGTTGGCACGCAGGAAACTGTTGGCATACTCAAGCGCCTTCAACGGCCAGCGCGAGATACCGATGTACAACGCCTTGCCCGCACGCACGATATCCACAAGCGCCTGTAAGGTCTCGTCAAGAGGCGTCACAGGGTCATAGCGGTGGATGTAGAAGAGATCGACATAATCGAGCCCCAGACGGCGCAGGCTCTGGTCAAGGCTCGACATGAGGTGCTTGCGTGAGCCCCAGCTGCCATAAGGCCCCGCCCACATATCATAACCCGCCTTAGTAGCGATGAAAAGCTCATCGCGGTAAGGACGGAAGTCCTCCTTGAGCATACGCCCCACCATCTCCTCGGCTGCACCCGGAGGAGGGCCGTAGTTGTTGGCAAGGTCAAAATGGGTCACTCCGCTGTCGAAGGCCAGACGGGCTATCGCACGGCAATTGTCATAAGAAGCATCGGCCCCGAAGTTCTGCCAGAACCCGAGACTCAGTTTAGGCAACAGCACGCCACTGTTGCCACATCGGCAATACAGGCTATCGGCAGTGCTGTACCGGCTATCAGAAGCTATGTAGTCTTTCATAAGCATTCAATAAGTAATGAGCATGGCTTAAAATGTCGTTTTCAATGGGACATCCTGAACGAATGTGAAGGATCTCAAGAGTGTACTAAATAGAGATGCTTCACTATGTTCAGCATGACAGCCACGCTGGATCAACAGCTTAATTAATAAACAATCACCTTCTCTCCATTCACTAAATACACACCCGCAGGCAATGCCACGCGTGTAGTACCCTCGGTCACGTTGAGCTTACGCACAAGTCTTCCGTCAACAGAGTAGATTGCCACAGACTGCGCCTCAAGAGCTGTTATGACCACACACTCGCCACCATTGACGGCAACGGTTGCATAGAGATCACCAACACCTGTAGCCTCGGTGAACAATAGCGCCACATCGTCCATGCGAACCTCGTCGTTGGCCTTATCAACGGCATAAGCATTGCATATCTCAATCTTGCGTGCGCTCTCCTCAATAACATCGGTTGTCATGAGGTCAATATTGGCCACCACATCATCACCGGTGGTGAAGGTAGAGTTATCCATGGTATATGCGACCACGCGATACGTGTTCATATCGAGCTGGGCATAGTTGAAGACATGCTTTGCAAGGACGTCGCCGGCTGTGATGTCGTTCACGAAGATACCGTCGGGCACCTTGATGTCGAACTGGATGGCATTATACGGTTCATCGCTGTAGCTCAACAGGTTCAATGGAACAACCGCGTCCACGCCCTGCTCAAGGGCAAACTCCTTGCCGTAATAGCGGCCTGCGGCCACAGGAGTTGTATACCAGTACATGGCTGACGGAGCATCGGCACTGAGCACGACATCTGCAATGGCCTCGCCATCCTCCTCATAGACATAACCGTCACCGTCATAATCGGCCTTCTTTATGTTGAACTCAGGATGGTCAATACCGTCGAGATATGCCATGACAAGCGCCACATCGTGGATTGTCACCGCATTGTCACAGTTTACATCACCTGCAAGCGCATAGATGAGGTCATCGATATCGAACTCGGTAAGGTTATTGTAGATGTATTCGGCACGCTCCTTCACCCACTCCTTCGCACGGTCGGCATCGCTCCTCTGGAAGCGGCCTCCACTACCCCAAAGGGTCGCATTGTTCTGGAATGAGCTCTCGGCATAGTTATAGTAGTCGTCAATGTAGTCGAGCAACTCCTGTACCGAGTTATTCTCCACAAACTCCTTCCACGCCCTGTAATAATGCTTCTTGAATATGTTGTGGCGTGTCAAGTCTTTCCAGAATCCGTGCGCGGCCATAGAACTGTTGATCACGCTTGAATTCGTGCCCCTGTAGCAGTAGCTTCCGCTACCCTCATAACCAAAGCCCCAGTCGAAATCCCACAGAGGTCCGAAGGTGATACGGCCGTCGGGAGCACTCTCATCCTTGAACAGGAATGTACTCTTGGGGTGATTTATCTCCTGGTTCAGGGCAAGATCATTGGCAAGGTAGAAACGTGCTGTAGCATCGATATCAAGCACCTTCTCAAGGTCATTTCCATAGAACACGGCTGTAGAGAGCTCCTCAATGTCATCGATGATGCGGTTCATGCGCACATTTGCCGAATCCTTGCTGAGCTCTGTGAGATCAGGCTCGCTCACCTTCACGGGGAGCTTGTACTCGCCAATGCGGGTGATTGTCTCATCGGTATACGTATCAAGCTCAAGCAGATATCCGAGAGCCTCATCGATATCCACGCTGTTGTTTCCCATACCCACCTTCTCGGTGAACATGTAGCTACCCATATATGTACCGTTCATGTAGAGCTCTACAGGAATGATGTGGTTGGTATACCGGGCACCGGCCATCTGACCCGCCTTCATTGCTATGGCATTTGCCATTAGGGCACCGCTCTGGGCATTGGCAAGCAGAACCCAGCTCTTGCCCTTTGTAAGGCCGAATGGTTTCTCCTTATTCTCGAACTTCAGACGGTAAGGCTTCTTTGAGTAACCCCAGGTTGAGTTACCGCGACCCTTGATCTGCACCGCCTGCTCGAAGTCATCATACAGGCCATAGCCGGTTATGCGGAAGTTGGCATTCAGGTAATAGCTCTTGCTGGTAACGAATGCACCGCCCTCGATGTCAATGTCGATTCGCGGCACTGACACGGCATTGTCGGCAAGCCACTCGACGGAGACATTGTAGTTGCGTCCGAAAGGCCTGTAACGGTTCTCGTACACCGCATCCTGTATCTTCTCGGGCTCCTTGCCTGTAGCCTCGTTCACCTTGTACACACGCAGCTCGGAGAGCGCGAGATGGTTCTTCGAGTACTCGCCCCTTGTCTGCAGTATCCTGAGCTTTGAATAACGCCCTTTGAGGTCAATTGTGGGCGATGTATATTCCTGGCCGGAACCGCCGGTAGGCATATTGTCGTTCATGTAGTCAAGGGTGCGTACAAGTGTCCATTCATTGCCATTGCTTGCATAGATCTCCCACTCCAACGGGTTGTATCCCTTGCTGGGGCGACACTTGTAGTAGAGCTGTATCTTATCAAGAGCCTCGGGAAGGTCTATGGAGATATATGCGTTCACATTGAGTGTAGAGTTGTTGGCACTGCCCCATGTCGAGTGGAAGATTGTGTTGGGGTTACCGTCGAGCAGGTTGGCAAGTCCCTGGCTCGAGTCGTTCGCAGGCTTGTTGGTTGAGAGCATATCGGCCTTGAGCGCCACCTCAACCACCTCACCCTCAAGAGAAGGGTCGGTCCAAACCTCGTCCTGCACCTTCACGCGCTCAACGATGTTGTAGCCCGGATAGGTCACGGTATATGTCACGGTCTTTGCGAAATCCTGACGTGTGACCTTGCTCTCCTGCAGCACTGTATCAACATAGGCCACAGCCTTGTTGTCGCTGAGATTGAAACTTGCAGTGAGCCACTTGCCGATAGAGTTGAGCTGGAAGAACATGTTTTCACTTACAATTGCAGCCTCGGCATCGACATTGAGGTTTGGGTTATACTTGTTGTTGAACTTGAACGATGTCATAGTAGGCAACTGCGGACCCACCATTGAGCAGCTGTCATACTCGGCCTCTTCATAGTAAACCACATCGCCACCGCTTACAGGGAAATATAGCCTGCCGTTCTCGACATAATAGTTGCCGTCGAGCGATGCAAGCGAAAAAGCATCGACAGAACCGTCGGCAAGATATACATAGACAGTCTCGCCTTCGACAACGGCACCGCCGTTACCACCACCCTCGCCCTCATCGGGGTCTGTGCCGCCCTCTACCTTTGTAGAGAGGAAGCCGTTTATTCCGTTCGCAAGCTGTGTGAAGATCGACTCATACTGCGCCGCCGTGTACACACCTGCGTTCTCCTTGGCATCGGCAATGACCTCGAGCAGTTCATTGAGAATTGAGCGCGAGGTCTCGGGATATGTCCCGGGTGCATATGGATACTGCGAGAATTCAGCCGAAGCCAGGATGTCATTTACCTGTACCATATACTTATCAACACCCACGGCCATATAGTTGGACAGTGCGCGCTGGACGTTCTCCTCGGCCGACAGGATATCGGCAACGGTAGACATCTTGGCGTATGCACCTTCAACGGCAACAAGAGCCGCCTCAAGAGCGCTGTCCTCACCGTTGCAGTAACCGCTATGGTCGGAATAGGTCTTGAGGTAGCCATAAGCCTTGTCAACGACAGGACGCAGATAGGACTCAGCCAGCAGGGCGATGCTTATCGACAGCCCGGCAACGGTTGCATCGTCAACCGACGCCTTGTATATCGACCAGTTGAACGCCACCGGCAACGAGTAGCCCATTGTGTAGTCACCTTTCTCAAGAGCCTGCTTGTGCTCAAGGTCAAAGGTCTTCATCTTGGAGTTCACATTATCGCGCAACTCGGCACCGATGTAGAACGTAACGGAAGTCGAGAAATCCTCACCATCGTACTGCATCTCGAAGTACCCGCCATCAACGGCAGTCAGCCTCACCATTGCAGCTTCCTTGAAATCACTGGTACTATACTGCCAGCCATTCACTCCACTATAGGCTGCCGAGGAGTTCGCGAGGAACTTGCCCGACACCGGCCAATAGACAAGATAACGTCCATCTCCACACGGAATGAGCTGCATCACGTTGATGAGCGACGGCTCCACATCACCCTCCTCGGCATAACGCATATAAAGCGGACCGCTACCCGTGTATGTGGTTCCCGACGAAGTGGTGAAATGCTTCTGTGCATTACTCTTGAGCACGAACAGCTGGTTATTTGCCTCAAGCTCACTCACCTTAGAGACAGCCGCACCAAGCTCAAAGCCGGCATTGTCTGCATTTGAGACATAATCGGTACCCAAAGTGATGCCTACCACCGTTGGATTATTCTTGGGCTGCCCGAGGCGAGTGCACCACTGCAGGAAAAAGCTGCTGATACTTTCATTGAGCTCAAGATCAATGTAATGATAGTCGGCAACAGCATTGCCCCCCATCCACATTGTGTGGAAATAGGTAGACACGTCGTTATCGCTCAAAGCCGGCAGGCCATCGCCATCCTTGCTGCCGGAAAGGGTATTGTGGTCGGCATTCGACGATGCCTTATAGGATATCTCCTTACCATACTCATCATATACCTTGAGCTCCGACAACGCAAATACCACATTGTTACCGTTGGGAGTCTCGTTTGTAACGGTCTCCACCACGGTAATCCTGATCTTGTCCGTTGCGTTCCCTGGCGACAACAGCGGAGACAGATAGTAATAGAACTCCTTGCCTACACTGGTCTCAATGGTTCCGGGAAGACCATGTGAACCGTTCAATGTGGCAGACCAATTCTGGGCCGACATCCCGATGAAAGAGACGAGAGCAAGAACAATTGACAACAAAAGCCTTTTCATAATCTATTTAGATGAAATTTTATACACCGCGGCCACAGCACACATGACTGCAGTACCCCATAAATTACATTAATTACGCAAATAAACAAAAATAGAGAATACGCACAAAACATTAGATATTAATTTTATATAATTTATTATATAACGGCTCACAAACACCAGATTCCATAACAACAGGCAATGCCCCGACTGCGTACCGCAGGAAATTAATTTTCAAGATTACGCGAAATAGTTTTGTTTATTTACAAAAAAATCATACCTTTGCACTCGCAAACAGAGCGGGATGTAGCTCAGCCCGGTTAGAGTACGCGTCTGGGGGGCGTGTGGTCGCTGGTTCGAATCCAGTCATCCCGACAAGAAAATGCTTATACAAACATTTGTAGAAGCATTTTTCTTTTTCTTCAACACCTTTTGCGCAACAGTTGCGCTCAAAGCAACCAAGTTTCACATTTGCGCAACTTTATCTTTTATGATTCACCTAAAAAAATAGGCACCAGATTCACTCTTGATAGAGGATGCTGGTGCCTAAACTTATCTT
>JAFYWE010000179.1 GCA_017558165.1 Bacteroidaceae bacterium | reverse complement strand
GTTTTATTATTTTTTGTAGGGCGCGTAGCGGGCTACGTAACCGAGAAAAAGAAGAAAACAGACATTTTTGAATATAAAAAACAACGAAACAGCGACTTATAGTATAAGAAAAACTTTTTTTAAAAATTTAAACAGCTTCTAACAACTATATGAAGAAATCAATTCTGTCACTATTGTGTGCCGTGCTTGCCTTTGCAGGCACAGCACAGGACAGTCTTGACTACAGGCTGTATGATTTTGTCTTCTCGGCAAGCCGCTGGTGCCAGGAGAACGAGTCACAGCCTGTCAAGGTCTCACGCATCTCATTCGAGGAGGCAAATGCTTTCAACCCGCAGACAGCGGCCGACCTTCTTGGCCTAAACGGTGAGGTATTCATCCAGAAGAGCCAGTATGGTGGCGGTAGCCCAATGATACGCGGCTTTGCTACCAACAGGTTGTTGTACAGCATTGACGGCGTGCGTATGAACAACGCTATTTTCCGTTCGGGCAACCTGCAGAATGTCATATCCCTTGACCCTTTTGCCATTGACGGTACAGAGGTGCTGTTCGGCCCCGGAGCCGTATGTTATGGAAGTGACGCCATAGGCGGTGCAATGGTGTTCCGCACCATACAGCCACACCTTTCGACCAACAGCCGAGCCATAGTGAACGGCTCGGCAACCTTGCGCACGGCTACTGCATCCAATGAGCTTACCACACACCTTCACATTGGTGCAGGATGGAGACGATGGGCGTTGCTTACAAGTATCACGTCAACGTCCTTTGGCGACCTTGAGCAGGGCACGCATGGCCCCGATGAGTATATCATGCCTTACATTGTTGTTCCTGGCATAAATGCCGATGGCAACGTCGAGGACATCGTTACCGTCAACAAGGACAAGCGCAAGCAGACACCGAGCGGCTATTCACAGTTGAATCTCATGCAAAAGGTGCGTTACGTGCCCGGTGCAGAGTGGAACATTGAATATGCGTTCCATTGGAGCGAGACGTCGGAGTATGCACGCTATGACCGCCATCAGCGCATGCGTAACGGCAAACCACGCTATGCCGAGTGGAACTACGGCCCCCAGAAATGGATTATGAACCATTTGCGTGTTGAGCACTCGCCGGGCCATGCGCTCTATGATTCGTTGAGGCTGAACGTGGCATTGCAACGCTTTGAGGAGAGTCGCATAAGCCGTGACCTGAACAAACCATTGAGTGAGACGCAGAGCGAGAAGGTCGATGCCTGGAGCGCGAACATTGATTTTCTCAAGGAACCGGCCAAGGGGCTTGCCATCTCATACGGTGCGGAGTTCATACAGAACAACGTGCGTTCAAAGGGCGTTGCGACTGATATAACCACAAATGAATGTTCTTCAATGGCTGCCCGTTATCCCAAGGCGCAGTGGTACAGTGCCGGAGCCTATGCACAGGCCGACTGGCATGTGACAAGGCGTCTTAACCTTGCGGCAGGCGTGCGTTACAACCATTACCGCATTGAGAGTGATTTCTCGACGGCAGGGTACGCAGTGCCGTTTGCACATAGCCAGACAGCCTCGGCCGGCAATATCAGCGGTAATGTGGGACTTAACTGGCGCCCGACATCGGGGTGGCTGCTACGAGTAAACTACGCACGCGGTTTCCGTGCGCCCAATGTCGATGACATGGGCAAGCTTTTTGACAGCGCCGACGGCTGTGTGACAGTTCCCAATCCAGCCCTTAAGCCGGAATATGCCGACAATATCGAGCTTGGCATAGCAAGGCATTTCGGTTCGTTCCTCAAGGCCGATGTAACGGCCTATTATACCCGTCTTGACAATGCCATTGTAAGGCGTGACTATACATTCAACGGCTCACAGACAATGGAATACGGTGGTGAGATGTGTCGCGTGCAGGCGTTGCAGAATGTAGCCGTAGCCAATGTCTATGGCGTGCAGCTTGCCGTTGATGCAAGGTTGTCTGTGCGTTTCTATGCCGAGGTGCGCCTCAACTGGCAACGCGGACGCGAAGAACTTGACAACGGCTATAGCTCCCCTTCACGTCATGCGGCACCAGCCTTCGGACGCCTGGCTGTAGGATACAGGCACGAGAGGCTTAACGTGGAGCTGTTCTCGTCGTTCCAGGCCGAGTGCAGTGCCGGGGATATGCCCGAGGAAGAGAAGGAGAAGACCGAAATCTATGCTCTTGATGCCGACGGCAATGCCTACTCGCCGGCATGGGCCACAGTAAACATGCGCGCTTCGTACGGGTTTACCGGCGGGCTCTCTCTCAATGTCACATTGGAGAATATCACAGACAGGCGTTACCGACCTTACAGCTGTGGCATCAGCACACCTGGTCGTAACCTCACGGCAAGCATCAGATATGATTTCTGATTACAAGAACCGGATACTGTATAATTCTAATTAAATTCAACACGCCTCATTTTTATACTCGCTTTGTCAAATAATTTTGAAAGTTTTATATAACTTTACCCCGACATTACATTTTTCTTTTTCAACACAATGAAAACAGAATTAAGGGTAAAGAGAGTATCCATTAACGACAAGCAGTTGCAGTCAAAATGGAAAGAGTGGGAAAAGGACACAAATACGTCACCTTTCCTCTATTACGATTATACAAGGTTCATATACCATTATTATAAGTACTACTCCATCGGATACACACCGGCAATATACTGCGTAACCGACGGAAGCGGGAACATCCTTATGATCCTGCCACTAAAAAAGCGTCTGTTCGGCGGATACCTGCTATTGAATGACATACAGGGCTGTGGCGCTGCAGGCTGTGTATGTGCCCCCAAAATGGACAACATGACAAAAGAGGAGTGTCTTGATGCCATTCTTTACAAAATCAATGATATTAAGTTGAGGAGAGTAAGTACATCCAACCCCTTGTATGATTATATTGTCAAGAGAAGCGACAATTACAAGAAGCAACAGGAAACCGTGTGCGTGAGCGTTCC
>JAFYWE010000178.1 GCA_017558165.1 Bacteroidaceae bacterium | reverse complement strand
GTCATCCTCATCAACACAAAGCGTGGTGAGAGCATGGCTACCCGCATTACTGCAAACATCTACGGTAATGTAGCGCTTGCTCCTACAACACAGGAGATGTTGGGTGCCGAGGAGTATCGCATGTATGCCAACGACCTTATCGGTACAATGGACGTTCCTGCAAACCGTAAGATCCCATTCTTGCGTACAGACGAGGACTTCATCTACTACAACAAGTTCCACAACAACACCGATTGGACCGATTACGTTTACCGTGAGGCTGTGACACAGAACTACAAGATCAACGTAGAGGGTGGTGACGACGTTGCCATGTATAACTTCTCATTCGGTTATACAATGTCCGATTCTCCTCTCAAGGGTAACGACTTCAACCGTCTGAACATCCGTCTGAACTCGGACATCGTGCTTTCAGACAACCTCACTACACGTTTCGATATTGCTTATACCCGTGTAGGCCGTGAGTTGCTCGATGACGGTATGCGTGAGGACGAGACAGCATTCCCTATTTCTTCAACAGGTACACTTGCTGCCATCAAGTCTCCATTCCTTAGCCCTTACCGCTACTCTGTATCAGGTGAGTTGAGTTCTATCCTCGACCTCAGCGATACATTCGCATTCGATGTAGTAAGAGCTGCCGGTGTCGCTTATCCTAACAACTCGTACTACAACCCGATGACAATCCTTACAAACGGTTCTGATGCGCAGAAGAACGAGTTGGAGTACACCAACCTCGGTATTACAGTAGCTCCTGAGCTCGTGCTCGGCGATGTCAAGATCACCGAGACATTCAACTACTCACTGCACCGTGTCAGCGAGAAGTACTATCTGCCTTACTCTACAGGTTCTGACAACGAACTCTACCACTTCTATGTAGCTTCATTGAACGGTAGAATCGGTAACTACATCGGTTCAGTGTTCGGTAAGGAGGCTGCCATCTCAAGCGATACACGTGTTGACTGGTCAAAGGTATTCGGTGCACACAGCTTTGATGTAACAGGTGGTTTCCGTTATACAAACTTCAACTTCGACTCAAACTCTATCGCGGGTGCAAACTCAGGTAGTGACAACAAGTTCGAGGTTTCTACCAGTCTCAAGCACATCAGCAGCGAGGGTGACAGGAACGTGTGGACAAACATGTCTTGGTATCTTTCTGCCGATTATGCTTTCAAGACACGCTACTTCCTGCAGTTGGCCGCTTCTATGGAGGCTTCTTCACGTTTCGGTAACAAGGCGGACGGCGCTCTCAAGATGTGTGGCGTTGCATGGGGCTTCTTCCCATCAGTACAGGCTGCATGGTTGATGTCTTCTGAGTCTTGGTTCAACGTTAAGCCTGTAAACATGCTCAAGCTGCGTGCCGGTTATGACATCACAGGTAACGATGCTATCGACTATCTCGCTGCCCGCAGCTACCTCCAGGCTGTCAAGTACTATGACAAGTCTATGGGTCTCCAGTTGGGTAACGTAGAGAACGACGGTGTCAAGTGGGAGTCTACAGCACGTCTTAACGTAGGTGTTGACGCTATGCTCTTCGACAACCGCCTCGGCGTATCTCTCGACTGGTACAAGTCTACAACAAGCGACCTGCTCGTGCAGAAGCAGTATCAGTACGTGACCGGTATGGGTACATACTGGGCAAACGGCGGTGAGCTCCAGAACACAGGTATCGAGGCTACAGTAAATGCTAAGGTTATCAACACCAAGAACTGGCAGTGGGAGCTCGGTGCTTCAGTAGGTCACTACAAGAACGAGGTTACAGCACTTGACGAGAACATCGACCCAGTATCAGTATATGGCGGTCAGGTAATCACCAAGGTGGGTGAGCCTATCGGTTCATTCTACGGTTACAAGACTGCAGGTGTTATCAGCTCATCAGCCGATGCAGAGGCTCTTGGTCTCTTCCAGCGCGATGCAACAGGTGCAAAGCAGTACTTCAAGGCCGGTGACATGCACTTCGTTGACGTTAACCCAGGTTCTGACCCAGGCTGTATCGATGAGAATGACAAGGTTGTAATCGGTAATCCTAACCCGGACCTCTATGGTAACGTGTTCACACGTCTCTCATACAAGAACCTCCAGTTGGATGTGAACTGCAACTACTCACTCGGCAACGATGTATACAACTACTATCGTCAGCAGCTCGAGGGCGGTTCAAACTTCTACAACCAGACATCTGCAATGCTTAACCGTTGGACAGTCGATGGTCAGAAGACAGACATCCCTGTTGTTGCCTATGGTGACCCTACAGGTAACTCACGCTTCTCAGACCGTTGGATTGAGGACGGCTCATACTTCAGGGTAAAGAACGTGAAGCTCTCATACAATGTTCCTGTTACAGCCGATTGGTTGCAGGGTCTCACAGTATGGTGCGCAGCCGAGAACGTACTCACTCTTACCAAGTACAGCGGTAACGATCCTGAGTTCTCTGTAAATAACAATGTATTGTATCAGGGTGTTGACGCAGGTCTGTTGCCTCAGACAAGCAGCTTCCATCTTGGTGTAAAGGTTAACCTCTAAGAAACGATATCCTTTGTGGCACGGGAGTCTCTCCCGTGCCAGGGGGAACAAACAAAATACAACAATGAAAAAGAACTTTATTTATACAGTGACATTCCTTCTTTGCGGAGCTATCGGTTTCAGCTCTTGCGAGGATATGCTGAATGTCGAGTCAGACCGCGTTGAGTACAAGTTTGACAATTGGACATTGAACGACTCTGTATATTCTGTATTGGGTATTCTCAAGGGCGTGCAGGAGGTTGGTGACCGTCAGGTTCTCCTTAACGAGCTCCGTGCCGACCTTCTCTCAATCAGCGAGAAGAAGGCTGTCGTGGATATCCAGGAGTTGAGCAAGTCAATCTTCAATGTCGAGACAAACAAATATCTTGATGTCAAGGACTACTATTCAATCATCAATAACTGCAACATCTATCTTGCACGTGTAGATACTACCCTCGAGAAGAACAACAAGAAGTTGATGTTGCCAGAGTACGTCGCAGTCAAGAGTGTGCGTGCATGGACATATCTGCAGTTGGTTATCAACTACAACCAGATTCCTTACTACACCACACCTATCCTCACCCACAGTGAGGCTGAGAAGGTGATGAACCAGCCTATGCTCTCACGTGAGGAGGTTATCTCTAACCTTATTACCGACATCCTTCCATATGAGAATCCTGCTGCATATCCGATGCCGGCATGGGATGTTGACGGTAAGGTGCTGAAGTTCGGTTACGGTGATAGCGGTACTCAGGTAGAGACCGAGAAGCTCTTCATGCCGGTGCGCATGCTGCTTGGTGACCTGTATCTTTGGAGAGGTGCTGCCGGTGACTACAAGAAGGCTGCCCAGTGCTACTATGATTTCATCACAGGTGCCGGAACAAACGAGACTGCTACAAAGTATGCCGACGGTACTTCATTCTGCTCAAAGCACACCGCTACAGGTGGTAAGAAGAACTTCAACTTTCAGTTTGCAAACAAGTTTACATTGAAGGACTTCGCTAATAATAGCTCATATATACTTGCCATGATCCCTTATGCAAAGACTTCTCTTGAGGGTTCAACATCGGAGCTTGCATCGGTATTCTTGCCAGCTAATGATATCGGTGGTTCACAGGTGGTTGCATCTCCTGGTATCGTAGGTCTCTCTGAGCGTCAGATCTATCGTTATGCCGAGGGTGATGACCTTGACCGTCCTGACCTCGTTGAGTATAGCCACAACTATGAGCAGAAGGGTGACCTCCGTCTTCCATCAGTAACCTGCTCACAGATGACTGATGACGAGAAGAAGACCGAGTACAAGAACCTCATCGCCAAGTTCAACGTTGAGCAGGCCGGTCATAACAACTATGTTCCTAAAATCAATGTGACAAACATCGTACTTCTCCGTCCTGAGCACGCTTACCTGCGTTTTGCCGAGGCTCTCATGGGTATGGAGCGCGAGGGTTACTATGGTGCAAAGGAACTTGCAATGGTTGTTCTCAAGGAGGGTGTGAAGAAGCAGTACGTGCTTTATCAGAATCCTACTATTGCCGATTCAACATATGTTGATAACTTCGGTAAGGAGATTACAGTTACATATGTAGTCGAGGGTTCTGCAAGCGATTCTCTTGCATACGACTTTACTGACGAGGCATTCACCAACAACCTCGGTATCCACACACACGGTTCAGGTGACAGCGAGAGAAACGAGTACTATGCACTTGATGACATCAACGTTGCACGTTACTTCGGTCTTACCGAGACTGTAGACGGTAAGGAGGCAATCAAGGATTCAACCCTGTTGACCGATGAGCTCTACCAGCTCTACGTTTCAGAGCTTATCCTTGACGAGATGGCTCTTGAGCTCGCATGGGAGGGTACACGTTTCGGTGACCTCGTACGCGTAGCAAAGGCATTGAACGATCCTGACGTACTTGCTTTGCGTGTTGCCGGTCGTGCATTCCAGAACGAGGTTTCACACCGTCATCCAGAGTTCGAGATCGACAATGAGCTCTATAACAAGCTGAAGGTCGAGACCAACTGGTATCTCCCTCTCCCAGGTGAGGTAGTAGAGCCAGGTAAGGTTGTAGAGACTCCTGAGGATTTTGATCCATCACAGATCAATTGATATCTTGATAACTGAACAGGTGAGAGGGCTATGTTGCCCTCTCATTTGTTTTATAAGCATATGATTCATGAAAAAGATTGTTATACTTACAGGTGCCGGAATGAGCGCCGAGAGCGGTATCAGTACATTCCGTGGCGGTGGTGGTCTGTGGGATGAGTATCCCGTAGAGCAGGTTGCTACCCCCGAGGGTTACCGCGCCAACCCAGAGCTTGTGCTCGGGTTCTACAATAAGCGTCGCAGGCAACTGCTTGATGTGGTGCCTAACCGTGGCCATGAGCTTGTGGCGCAGCTTGAGAAGGATTTTGAAGTGACAGTGGTTACACAGAATGTCGATAACCTTCATGAGCGTGCAGGTTCCACCAATGTCATCCACCTTCATGGAGAGTTGATGAAGGTATGCTCATCGCTTGAGCCCAATAACATGGAGTATGTGGAGACCCTGTCACCCGATAACCTCGATGTCAGGCTCGGTGACCTTGCGGCCGACGGCTCGCAGAAGCGACCTTTCATCGTCTGGTTCGGCGAGAGTGTGCCGCTTATGGAGGATGCAATAAGCTCATTGCGTGGCGTGGATGCCTTTGTAATAATAGGTACATCGCTGAACGTATATCCTGCTGCAGGCCTCCTTAACTATGTACCGGCCGGTGTACCAGTGTACTTGATCGATCCCAATGAGGTATCCGTGTCAAGACGTGATGTCACAGTCATAAGAAAGGGTGCTTCGGAGGGTATGCAACAACTGATAGATGATTATCTTTTCTTGCTAAAATAAAATCATTGCAAAAATGTAAATATTTTAAATAAATGCTTTCCTTTTAAATAAAAAGTGTTATTTTTGCAGCGAGGATTGAGGCTTGGATGTCCAATCCGCAATCAGGATGCGGTGACTGAACCTTTTGCACCGTAGATTGTTGAACTAAATAAAACGTGAATTATGAAAAAGTATATCTGTACAGTATGTCACTGGGTTTATGACCCGGCAATAGGTGACCCGGAACAGGGTATTGAACCAGGTGTTGCATTCGAGAACCTTCCCGAGGACTATGTATGTCCTTTGTGCGGTGTAGGCAAGGAGGAGTTCGCAGTCGAGGAGTAAGTTCAAGCTGAAATCGGAAAAGTGAAAGGTGAAAGCTGGAAATTCATGCTTGCGAGCCTTTAACCACCGTCTCTTTCAGTATGTGGATTGACGTATCTGCTGGTCGATATGAATTAAATAACAAAGAAACAGGGTTCAAAATTTGAACCCTGTTTCTTTGTTATTTATATACCTAATTTCTTTGCCAAATCAGTTCTTCCCATCCTGCGTAGCAGTTGTGCAATCTCCTTGCGTTCCTCGGGCTTGTACCAGAAGAAGAACCTGCGCTGGGCCTCCTTGTCACGCATTGTGTGTGCCACGTAGACCTTTTCACCGGTCTCCGGGTTGATCCCCGTGTAGTACATCTCTGTTGCCATAGTCATGGGCGTAGGTGTGAAGTCCTGCACCTGCTCAAGGTGGAAGTTCAGCTGGCGTGTCTCTGCCGCAAGCTCTGCCATGCTCTCGAGTGTGCTGCCCGGGTGGCTGCTTATGAAGTACGGTATAATCTGCTGCTTGAGGTTATGCTTGCTGTTTATGCGGTCAAAGATGCGCTTGAAGTCGTGGAACTGCTTGAACGGCGGTTTGCGCATTAGCCTCAGTACCGTGTCGTTCGTGTGCTCCGGAGCGACCTTCAGGCGCCCGCTGACGTGATTTCTTATAAGTTCCTCGGTGTACTGCGCGGTGACGGCATCGCGCGCGCTGTCGCCCGTTTTATGGAGCAGCATGTCATATCTCACGCCACTGCCTATGAAACTCTTCTTTATGCAGGGTAGCGCGTCTACTTTCCTGTACAGTTCAAGCAGTGCGCTGTGGTCGATATTCATGTTGGGGCATATTTTGGGCTGTATGCACGAGGGGCGTGAGCACTTCGCGCACAAGTCGCCGTTCTTGCCCTTCATCATGTACATGTTTGCCGACGGGCCGCCAAGGTCACTCAAGTATCCCTTGAAGTCTTCCATCCTTGCAATCTCCTCAATCTCTCGCAGGATGCTCTCCTGGCTGCGGTTGACGATGAACTTGCCCTGATGGGCCGATATGGTGCAGAACGCGCATCCTCCGAAGCATCCACGGTGGATGTTCACGGAGTGCTTTATCATGTCATATGCGGGAATGCGCTTACCGTTGTATTTGGGGTGGGGCAGGCGTGTGTATGGCAGGTCAAAGCTGTGGTCGAGCTGTTCCGTGGTCATTGTGGGGAACGGCGGGTTGATGACAACCACACCCTCCTCATACTCCTGCATGAGTCGTTTGGCGTTTGCCTTGTTGGACTCCTTCTCAATTGCGAGGAAATTGGCAGCCTGCTTCTCCTTGCTCTTCAGGCACTCTACGTGCGGTGCAAGAACCTTGTCGGCCGTGCTGTCAACAGCAACCCCGCTCTTTGGTGCTATGTAGCCGGTCTGTCTGATGTCATGTGTCAGTTCCCTTGCCTCGTCTGCAGTCATGTACTCCTTGCCGTTTGCCTGCAAGTGCTCCTTCATTGCACCGGCAATGGCGGTGATTGGCTGCTCGCCCATACCGTATACAAGTATGTCGGCCTTGCTGTCCACGAGTATGCTCTTCTGTAGGCGGTCCTGCCAGTAGTCATAGTGTGTGAAACGGCGCATTGATGCCTCGATGCCGCCTATCACTACAGGGACACCGGGGTAAAGCTGCTTGAGGATTGTTGAGTATACGGTCGTTGCATACTCGGGGCGCATGCTGTGCTTGCCGTTGGGCGAGTAGGCATCCTCACTGCGGAACCTCTTTGCGGCCGTATACTTGTTGACCATGGAGTCCATACAGCCGGCCGAGATTCCGAAGAAGAGTCTGGGGCGTCCCATCTTCTTGAAATCCCTGAGGTCGTCCTGCCAATTGGGTTGTGGCACTATGGCCACCTTCAGCCCTTCGGCCTCGAGCAGTCGTCCTATGACCGCGGCTCCGAACGAAGGGTGGTCAACATAGGCGTCACCACTGAAAATGATGACGTCCAGCTCATCCCAACCGCGCATTTCTGCCTCCTTGCGGGTTGTGGGCAACCAGTCGGTGACGTTTCTCTTACTCATCCGCCCTGTTCTGTGCAACTTCGGCAACCAACTGGCTTGCAAGCCACTCGTTGTAGCAGTTGATGAGGTTGTTGAGACCGAGAGCCTTCATGTCCTCGTGGTACAGCACAAGGCACAGCTCGAGCAGCTCCTTTGAGTCCATCACCTGTGATGCGATGAGTGATCTCACGGTAAGGCGGAGCTTGTTCAGCGAGTCCTCGCTGATGATGCCCATGCTGTCGGCCAGGCGGTCAAGAAGTGAAAATTTCCTGATTATCTGCAATTGGGTCTCGGTAACCTCAATGGTTCTTGTGCCCGATGCGTTTGCGTTAATTCTCATATGTTTGTTCTTTTCGTTGTTACGTTTTGTCAGTATGTCGCGAATTTAAGAATTTATCTTAAAACATGTGACATTTTTTACCATTAATCGTTGAGCAGCACCCTTACTTCGCGCTCGCCCTCGCTGTTCTCCTCAATGTACACCTTTGTGGTCTCCTCGGGGAGTAGCTCCTCAATAAGTTCGGGCCACTCCATGAAGCAGAAAGCGTCGCTGTAGACATACTCCTCGTAGCCCATGTTGTAGACCTCCTCAAGTGACTTTATCCTGTAGAAGTCAAAGTGGAAGATTGTGCGCTGTTCCCTGTCCTCGTACTCGTTTACGATTGCGAAGGTGGGTGAGTTGATGGTGTCCTCCACGCCAAGCTCCTCACAGATGCTCTTTATGAGTGTTGTCTTGCCGCTGCCCATCTTTCCGTAGAATGCAAAGATGCGTGCTCTGTCCATCAGCTTTGCGAACTCGCGTGCCGCCCTGGGGTAATCCTCAAGGCCCTTTATGGTTATCCTGTATTCGTTCATATTATAATCCTTTCGGTCTTAGCTTTATCAATGGCACCAGCATCTCCTCCATTGAGATACCGCCGTGCTGGAATGTATCTTTGTAGTACTGTACGTAGTAGTTATAGTTGTTGGGGTAGGCGAAAAAGTCGCTTCCCGTCGCGAATATGTAGCTTGTGCTCAGGTTCGGTGCCGGCAGGAATGCCTTCGCGGGCTCCTTTATCTCAAACACGTCCTTGCTGCTGCAGTTGAGTGACTTGCCCAGCTTGTAGCGCAGGTTGGTGTTGGTGTTCTTGTCGCCGATGATCTTTGTAGGGGTGTCCACCTGTATGCTGCCGTGGTCGGTGGTGATGACAACGGTGTACTTGTTGTCGGCAAGGTAGCCGAACAGTCTCTTTATTGCCGAGTGGCGCAGCCATGACAATGTTATCGAGCGATATGCGGCCTCGTTGGCGGCAAGCTCGCGCACCATCAGCGACTCGGTGCGGGCGTGCGACAGCATGTCTATGAAGTTGATCACCAGCACGTTCAGGTCGTTCTTTGCCAGGCTGTTGATGCTGTCCATGTACTTGTCGGCGGCAGCCGATGTGAGCACCTTGCCGTATGAGAAGCTGTCCTTGCGGCGGTAGCGCGCAATCTGTGTGCCTATGAGCTCTTCCTCGTTCAGGTTCTTGCCCTCCTCATCCTCCTCGTCAACCCACAGGTCGGGGAACATCTCCTTTATCTGCTTGGGCATGAGTCCCGAGAATATCGCGTTGCGGGCATACTGGGTAGCTGTGGGCAGGATGCTCGTGTACAGTTCCTCCTCGATGACGAAGTCGCTGCCTATCTCGTCGGCAAGCACGCGCCACTGGTCATAGCGGAAGTTGTCGATGATTATCATGAACACCTTCTCGCCGTTGTCAAGTAAAGGGAATATGCGGTCGCGGAACAGGTCGTTGCTCATCATGGGGCGCTCCTCGCGCGGTGATGCCATCCAATCCATGTAGTTCTTCTTCACGAAGCGCCCGAACATGTTGTTGGCATCATCCTTCTGCGACTTTAGCATCTCATGCATCTGTGTGTCGGCGCTCTCAAGCTGCAACTCCCAGTATACGATGTTCCTGTATACCTCCTGCCACTCCTCGATGGTGCGTGCGTCCGATATCTGCATGGCCAGCTTGCCGAAGTTCTGCTGATAGGCGCTGTTGGCCTTCTCGGCCACAATCTCCTTGCTGTGTATGTTCTTCTTGAGGGTGAGCAGGATCTGGTTGGGGTTCACCGGCTTTATCAGGTAGTCGGCTATCTTTGAGCCTATGGCCTGTTCCATGATGTCCTCCTCCTCGCTCTTCGTCACCATCACCACAGGGGTGGTGGGGTGCAGCTGCTTTATCCTCGTAAGGGTCTCAAGGCCGGTAAGTCCCGGCATGTTCTCGTCGAGCAATATGAGGTCGAAGGCCTCCTCCTTGCAGGCCTCGATGGCGTCGGGGCCGTTGGTCACCTTTGTCACCTCGTACCCTTTGCCGCGCAGGAATATTATGTGGGCATTCAAGAGCTCTATCTCGTCATCAGCCCATAGTAACTTGTATGCCATAGCTTAGAAGCTGTTTAAATTTCTTTCAAAAATTTTATTTACATTGTCCTCAAGAAGTGCTTGTCTTTTTATGCCCTTTTTTGCCTGTTTTTCTCTTTTTCGCAGTTACATAGCCCGCTATGCGCCTTTGAAAAATAAAAAAACACTCTAAAAAAGTTCTATAAAAATTTCAAG
>JAFYWE010000177.1 GCA_017558165.1 Bacteroidaceae bacterium | reverse complement strand
TGTAAACATTACAGGTGACGGCCCATACGTTAAGGAAGATGGCAATGAACTCATGTGTTGGTCGCTATACGACAAGGGTGGCAATGGTAACTCTGGTTGGAACAGTGCCGGTCTTAATATTAGTGGCGATGTTTTGGCTCCGGGTTCATTCCGCGTGCCCGAAGGCCTTGAGGTCGGTTCTACCTATCGTATGAGATATTGTATTATGTGGAACAGCATTGACCCTACAGGAGCAAGCTATGCGAACTACATCTCAGACGGTGCATCTATCATTGATGTCACCTTGAAAATTTCGGGCGTTGCAAGCGGTGATGAACTGTATGAATACCCTGTAAATGAGTATACCGAGCCACGAGTAGGTACCACACCCGATGAGGCTGCATGGAATGCATTGCCCGACGGTCTCAACGCAGCATGGGCATCACGCGACGTTCACTATAAGTTGCACGATGTACCACAGGTAACCCAAAAGAATGCTGCCACAATCCATGCCTGGAAGGGTGAGCGAGCAAACATTCAAGCTGTCCTCTATAGCAAGGCAGACCAAGGAATTCTCTCACTGCGCATGACAGAATGGCAGAAGAATGGCAAGGCAACAGGAATCAATGCTGCCGAGGCACGCTTTGTCAACTATGTAATCACTGATGACTTTACCTCATGCGGCAACAACTCAATGACAATGCCTACATGGCTTGTTGCCGATGTCATTGACCAGGACAAACCACACGCTGTTCCCGCAATGGAGACACGCCCCGTGTGGTGTACCGTTGAGGTGCCACGCGACATCGAGGCCGGTGAATACACAACTGCGCTTGAGGTTGTCGATGAAAACGGTAATATTGTAAAGAGTCTTGCGCTTACCATCAATGTGAACTCTCACTCTTTGCCCACGGTGGCCGATCAAAAATTCCACCTCGATTTCTGGCAGCAACCATATGCTGTGAGCCGTTACTATGGCGTTGAGCGTTGGAGCGACGGGCACTTTGAGGCTCTGCGTCCCTATTTGCAGGCTCTTGGCCGTGCCGGTCAGCGTGTTGTAACAGCCATTCTCTTCTATGAGCCATGGGGTGAGCAGACACACGACCTCTTTGACCCAATGGTGCAGACAACAAAGAAAAGCGACGGCACATGGGAATATGACTATACCGTCTTTGATAAATATGTTGAATTGTGTGCAGAATATGGCATTACAAAGCAAATCAACTGCTTCAGTATGTTGCCATGGGATATGAGCTTCCGTTATTTCGATGAGGCTTCCGGCAGCTACAAGACACTCTCTACAACATACTCTTCGGCAGAGTACCGCGAATTGTGGACCAGCTTCCTCACTGCCTTCAAGGCCCACTTGCAGCAGAAAGGCTGGTTCGAGAAGACAGTCATCGCCGTCGATGAGCGTGGCGAGGCTGCAATGCTCAAGGCTTATGAGATTGCCAACGGGCTTGGTTTCAAGATGGCTTTGGCGGGCAACTATCACAGCTCGCTCTGCGATATCCTTCACGACAAGTGCGTGCAGCTTGGTCAGGAGCACTACTTTACAGCGGCACAGCTTGCCGACCGCAAGTCAAAGAACCGCATCACAACATTCTACACCAGTTGTGCAAACAGCGAACCCAACATATATACAAACTCATATCCTGCCGAGGCTGCCTATCTGCCAATCTACGCAGCAAAGATGAACCTCGACGGTTATCTGCACTGGTCTTGGATGAACTGGGACGAGGATCCTCTCACCGACAGCCGCTACCGCAAGTTCGGCTCTGGTGATACCTACTGCTACTATCCCGGCAACCGCTCAAGCGTCCGCTTCGAGCGTCTTATCGAGGGTATACACCAGTATGAGAAAATCCAGATTCTTCGCGAGGAGTATAGTGATAATCCAGATAAGCTCTATAAGCTCAACACTCTGCTGGGCCGTTTTGTAGGTTCTGTTGCAGGCGAAGACTGTGCAGCAATGGTTGATGATCTCGAGGCATTCCTCAATGGTCTTGAGGTCGAGATTCCGGAGCCTCCTACTATCGCAACGGGATACTATCATCTTATCAGCAAGGCTACTGCACGCAAGGAGCATCTTTACAACGATGCAACCCACACCGGTAACGGTAATCGTTTCACTCTACAGTCCGATACAAAAGTAACCACCAACAATGGTATGTGGCAAATCATTTCACTTGGTGGTGGCAAGATTAGCATCAAGAACGGAGACGGAAATCCAATTGTTGCAGGTGGCGCAAACGCTACTTTGATGGGTTCGTATAGCGAACTTGGTATTGCCAAGATACACGAGGCCGGCGGCATTACATACTATTACTTCGATGCTGCATTGAATTGTTCCAACAATAATTCAAGTTATATGGTAGGTGGCATAGAGCACCTGACCACATGGGCATCGGGTCCTGCAACGGCCGACGATAACCTGTGGCGTGTAGAGCCTGTTGACATGGAAGGAAAGAGCGTTTATGATGTCATTGTCGAAGGCAATGCCGACGTATACGTTACATACGATGGCGGTTATGCCTTCAACGGCGGTTTCTTTATCACAGCATCAAGCATTGACGCTGCTGATTTGTCGGTAGGCATTGTAGGCAATGTGCTTAAGGGTGCCGATGTCAAGGTAGAGGGCAACACCATCAAGGTTACAAACGTGCAGGCACTTGCAACTCCTGTAAAGCAGGACCTCTACAACACCAGCAAGGGCGACGGTGTCATTCCTCCCTATCGTATTCCCGGTATCTCAACAGCAAGCAACGGCCGTCTTATAACAGCTGCAGCGCGTCTTGTCTGCGGTACCGACCCCGGCTACGGACAGGTTGATGTCGTTTGCCGCATAAGCGATGACCATGGTGCTACATGGAGCGACATGATTGATGTTGCCGTTGGTACAGGCCGCACATCGGCAACCGTGAACTATTTCGACACAGCATTCGGTGACCCCGCCATTGTTGCCGACCGCACAAGCAACGAGGTGCTCATAATTGCAGTTGCAGGTTGTACCGTATATGGCAACGGCAACACCACACGCCAGAACCCCAATATGATTGCCACAATCCACAGCAAGGACAACGGCGAGACTTGGGAGGAGCCCGTCAATGTCACCGAGGATATCTACAGCCTTTTCGACGCAGGCAATGTTGTACAGTCTGCTTTCGTTGGCGGTGGTAAAGTCTTTCAGAGCCGCATTGTAAAGAAAGACAAATACTACCGCTTGTATGCTGCCATGTGCGCGCGTCCCAACGGTAACCGCGTTATCTACTCCGATGACTTTGGCCGCACATGGCATGCCCTTGGAGGTGCCAATGCACTCCCTGCCCCCGGCGGCGACGAACCCAAGTGCGAGGAGATGCCCGACGGCCGCGTAATCCTCTCAAGCCGTGTAGGCGGTGGCCGCATCTACAATATCTACACCTACAGCAACACCCTCACAGGCGAAGGAGAGTGGAGCACAGATGTAAAGAGCACATTTGCCGGCTCAGGCCTCACCCCCGGCGGTAACTCAACCAATGGAGAGATTCTCGTAGTTCCCGTACAGCGCAACAGCGACAAAAAAGAGATGTACCTTGCCCTGCAGTCACTCCCCACAGGCGGTGGCCGCACCAAC
>JAFYWE010000176.1 GCA_017558165.1 Bacteroidaceae bacterium | reverse complement strand
TGCCATTGAAGGCTGTTCGTTGCCATTCAGGCGCTCCGGGACTCGTGCGGTCCAGCATTATAAACAAAAAAATAATGCTGCCGCACTTCAAACAGTCCTCGCTTTAACCCTGAATGTCAACGGCCTTCAACTGTAATTTTGACAGTGCCGACCATCAAACATTACCTTTGCTATGAATAACCATTGGCGTGTCTTGCGAACTTTAGCGCGTACAATGCTAATGTCAAACAGAAACCGGTACCGTTAAAAACCACAGCTTAAACTCTTTTGGTTTACGGGAATAAGCGAGGAATGTTTGCAGTGCGGGGTGTTATATGATTACAAGCACATCAATATCCACAGTAAATTTCTACTGACCCGATATTATAACAAATGCCACCTGTAGGTTTTGCTTTACAGGTGGCATTTGTTATGATTTTATCTCTTCTATTTGAAAATTACGACAGAGTATCCAATGCGTGCAGTTATTGTCTGGTTTGCCGAGCGGCCGAAGTCATCCAACTTCGAGTTGTTGAAGATGTCGGCAAGGCCGTAGTAGTAACGTCCTTCAATGAAGAAGTTGCCGGCCTTTGTCTTCAGTTCAATTCCGGCACCACCGGCTATTCCGTAGTCGAATTTGTTGTATACCTCCTTGCCGTATACCGGGCGCAGGCTTGTGGGGCGCTCCTCGGGCTTCCATGTGCCCTCGTATGTCTCGCTGTCACCAAGGAAAAAACCGAACTGCGGGCCAAGGTTTATGAAGAACTGCAGTCCGTTCTGCTCCTTTCCCCATGAGAGATGGGCAAGCAGGGGAACCTCGAGGTAGTTGAGCCTTCTGCAGTAGCGGTTTGCTGTGCCGTCGTCAAAATCCTCTTCCCATCCTTTCTGTGAGAAATTGAACTCGATCTGCGCCGCACAGATCATGCTGAAGTATTTCTCGCTTGTGTACCGTACGCTTATACCTCCGTTGATTCCATTGTACATCTTCTGGCGCATGGTTGGCTGGAACTCCATGCTATTGAGGTTCAAACCTCCGGCAATGCCTATTTCAAGAACGTTACGTGGTTCTTCAATCTGTGCCGATATGTTGGTTGCGAACAGTATTGTCGCTATAATGCCTATTATTCTTCGCATCTGTCAAGGTCTATCTTTTCAATATTGTATTCTCGTGTGTAGTGTATGAAGAACAGCTTCTTGTTCATCATACCTCCGTTGTTGTCCATTCTCTCGAACTTGAAGCCCGATTGCAACGGCGATGTCTGCAGTTCATTTATCTTTAGTGGCAGTTCGCGTCCATAAAGTGTTGTGGCCAACAGGAACTGGTAGCCGATATCGTAGCCAAGCATTCCGTAGCGTGGGTATATCTTCTGCAGGTCGCGGTTGTACCAGCGTATGAATTCATTCTGGAACCTGGCAGCCTCGGGCAAAGAGAAGTGTGTGAAGAATGTTGCGTAGAAATATGTATCAACCTCATACAATTGCTCACGTGTCTGCTGAGCGTATACTTGCCATTCGGGATAACCGAACAGCTTGAAATCATTCATCAGCGCAGTGTCAAGAAGGTTGGCCATGACAAGGCTTGGTAATATCCTGTTCAGTGTCTCCTTTGATGAGGATGTAGGGATAATTATGTTCTCCTTGCCCTCCACGGCCAATGATGTGAACGGGAGTACAAGTTCCTCGTCCTCACTGTCATTCTCCTTTTCCATCTCATTGAATGCAATCTGCTCCATTGGAACCGTTGTGTGTGGTATGCCGTTCTTGTCCAATGTTGCAGTGAGTGTCTTGATGAAATCAAGCTTGTTGCTTTTTATGGTATCCTCGACAAAGATGACATTGGCATTGGGGAATGTATATACGAAGTTTGTTGCCACGTCTGGAAGTATGGCTGCCTGGAGTGTGTTCACGAAGAATGCCATAGGGTTGTTGTACAGTTCATCCTTCTTGTTCGAGAATGGTACTACCAATGGAATATCCTTGTCCTTCACGAATCTTCCGAGCTCTTTGTTGTGGTTCGGATAGTATGCACCGATGATGAGATCCATCCTGTCAAGCGCCCCGCTTGAAATGAGGCTGTCAAGGCTCTTCTCCTTGGCTCCGGTGTCGAATGTATTGACTTCCAATGAGTGGCCTTCACGCTTTAGTCTCTCGACAGCCATAAGGAAGCCCTGGTAGAACTCGACCATACGTCCCTGCTCCTCGGGGGCATAGCGGTCAAGAAGGAACGGCAACACCACGGCAATTCGTGTGGTTCCGTCAGTAAAACGGTCATATGTCTCTTTCTCGGGCTCCGGGTCGGGAGTACCTGCAATGAATATGGTCTGTTTCTCTTCCTTGGCACTTCTCTTGGCCGGGATGTTCACAACCATCTTGCGCTTTACTTCCTTGCCCTTGAGCTCGGGGTTCACCTTGAGGAAATCCTCAACGCTTACCCCATAGTTATTACATATCTTCTCTATTGTCTCACGTCTCTTTACCTTGTGGGTTGTTGCCACTTCTGGTGTCTTCTCTTCTTTGACAGGGACAAACTTGTATGCCGGCTCTTTCTTGGTGTCGGCGCTCTGGCTGCTAACCTTCTGGCCTGGAATCACGATCTCTTTACCTGCCGGGAAATTGTTTATGGAGAGACCTGGATTGGCCGCGCATATCTCATCGGGGGTGACACCATATCTCTTTCCCAGGCTGAACAGAGTCTCCTTGCTGCGGATGGTATGGTAGAGCTTCCCGTCGCGTACAACATCTTGTCCCTCAGTGCCGTTGTTATCGGCCTTCTGCTTGGGAATTCTCAGTATCTGTCCAATTGAGAGCTTCTTGGCACTTTCCGGGTTGTTCTTTACAATAATCTCTACTGTAGTGTCGTACATCTTGGAGATTGAGAAGAGTGTCTGTCCTTGAGTTACCTTGTGGCTGATGAATTCGCTGTTCTGGGCATTTGCGAAGGCTGCGAACATCAAAAGTGTTGTAAGGATGATGATGTGTCTGTATCTTTTCATGGTCTTGGGATTCAATATAACGTCTTGTCCTGGTTTTCCAATGTTAGTACGGTTTCTTGTACTCATGGGTATACTGCCGCAAATCTATGCGAAGATACAACATTATTGCCAATATATTCATATGTTGTTCTTGAAAAAACATAACTGCATACGTGCCGGCCACAATAATTGTATACAAAGATTAAAATGTGGTGTTTGTGGCTGTTTTGTCGGTCGGATTTATTAATTTTGCTCAATTGAAACAATTTATATCATTAATGATTGAGCATTATCATGAAAAAATATCTTTTGTTGCTTTTATTACCACTGCTTGCGTTGAACGTATGTGCACAGGTGGAGATTGAGGCTCCTGAACCATATGCCAGGGTTACAGACAAGGATGGCGGGATTACAGAACTTGCTGCCGGGGATGAGTTCTCGGGTGAGGCGCCGCTTGTTGTCCGTCTGTATGCCGCGGCCGAGGAGGTTGAGGGTTACTCCCTTGTCTGCTCCTGGGAATTCTACAAGGAGGGCGAGACCGAACCATATCTGGTACGTTATGATAATGAAGTGGAGATTGAACTGCGTGAGAGTGGTGCGACAATTATACAGCCTGTAATAGTATACACAAGCCGTGAGGACAGTGAGATATATTGGGAGTTCGGTACCGAGGTCTATGAACCTTTCCGTTTCGTGCTTGCCGAGTCGAACCTTGAGGCGCCCAATGCCTTCTCGCCCAACGGAGACGGCATAAATGACTATTACAATGTATTCAATGTGAAGTCTATTGTCTCCTTCAACGCGGCAATCTATAACCGCTGGGGGCAGCAACTCTATTCGTGGGGTATTGACCAGATGGGGTGCGAGGATTGTGGCTGGGATGGCACCTACAAGGGAAAGCCCGTAAAGCCTGGTGTCTATTACGTAGTCATTGACGCAAAGGGTGCCGATGGCATAAGATATGAGATACGCCGTGACGTGAACCTGTTGCGCGGATATACTGAGGAGACTGCTACACCATAATCAACTGAAAGAAGAACAAGATGGAAGAGGATAAGGAAAAAGGTAAGATTGAGGTTTTCGGTGCCCGTGTGCATAACCTCAAGAACATTGATGTTGAGATACCGCATGACTCATTGACTGTGGTGACAGGACTCAGCGGAAGCGGAAAGTCTTCCTTGGCATTCGATACGATCTTTGCCGAGGGACAGCGTCGCTACCTTGAGACGTTCTCGGCCTATGCGCGTAATTTCCTTGGCGGGCTTGAACGTCCCGATGTGGACAAGATAACAGGCTTGAGCCCGGTCATATCAATCGAGCAGAAGACTACCAACAAGAACCCACGCTCTACGGTGGGTACTACTACCGAGATTTATGACTATCTTCGTCTGTTATTTTCGCGTGCGGCCGATGCCTACTCGTACCTGTCGGGCGAGAAGATGGTGAAGTATACCGAGGAGCAGATACTCAATCTCATTCTCAATG
>JAFYWE010000175.1 GCA_017558165.1 Bacteroidaceae bacterium | reverse complement strand
CTTCGCTGTTGTATGTAATGTTGTTTATCTTAACCTGACCACGTCTCCGACCTTGAGTTTTGTGTAGCTCTTGTACTGCGGGTTCAGTTCGTACAGCTTCATAAGTCTTATCCCGTACTTCTGGGCGATACTGTAGAGGCTCTCTCCATCCTTGGTCGTGTGAAAATCCGATCCTTTGGCCGCCTTGCTTTTCTTTTTCTTTGTGTAAAGACGCTCCCCAGTGAGTGGCTCGCGCTTGTCTTTTATGTCATTGTACTTACGGAGCTTGCCGGTTGATACGCCTGTCCTGCCAGCTATGTCCGACATGCGCTCGCCGTTGCCCGCTATTACAAAAGGTATGCCGTTTGTGCTTTGTATGCTACCGGATTTCTTTTGGAGTGTGCTGGTATTCCTGTAGTCGTCATATCTGTGAAGCCCGTAACGCTCGATAAGGCTGATGAGCTTCTGCGGGTATTGGCTGTCCTCGGCATATCCGGCCTTCTTCAAACCCTTTGCCCAACCCTCGTAGTCGTTACTTTTGAGCTTGAACAGGCTCGCGTATCTCTCTCTGCCGACAAGGAATTTTGAATGATCCTCGTACGACTCGCCTACGTGGCTGTATTTCCTGAACTTGCAAAGTTTGCCATTGTCCATTGACGATACGGTATTCCCGTTCCAATTTTTGTCGGCCTTTATGCCGAAGTGGTTGTTCGATTTACGGGCAAGTTCGCTTTTGCCGGCTCCGCTTTCCAACAGGCCCTGGGCGAGGGTTATGCTGGCGGGGATTCCGTACTTGTTCATCTGTTCCACTGCAAGTGGGTAGTATGTCAGTACATAGCGTTCATAGTCGTCCCTCGCTTTTGAGATGTCACTGCTTGTTGTCGCTGTATGGCTTCTTGTCGTTGTACAGCCTGTCAGAATCAGGGCTGCGGCCAGTGTCAGGATTATATGGGTTTTCATTGGTTCAATAAATGTTATGCGACTACAAAATAAGTGAATAAATTGCTTTTGAGCAACTATTTGTATATCTTCGCGTGAGAAAAATCCAACGAGTTACAAACGGCGGGGCTATGAAAGAGGTGATATTGCAGACAAGAGTCAGTGTGTGTTCCTATGACGAACTGCCCGATGCGGACAGGGCTGTCGTTGATGTGGCCAGGTGTGCCACGGCCGGCAGTTATTCTGTTTATTCAGGCTTCTCGGTCGGTGCTGCAGTGAGGTTGGGTAACGGTAAGGTGGTCAGCGGCAGCAATCAGGAGAATGCGGCCTATCCGTCCGGAATGTGTGCCGAGCGTACGACATTGTTCTGGGCCAACTCCAACTATCCTTCCGAGCCTGTAGAGGTAATGGCAATAGCCGCGCGTAATGCTCAAGGTGAACTTGAAATGCCGATCACGCCTTGTGGAGCCTGCCGTCAGGTGATGCTCGAGACCGAAAGACGTTTCGGCAATGCTATAAGAATAATACTTTATGGCGCAAGGCTGTGCTATGTCATTGATGATGGTGTCAGGGCCTTGTTGCCTCTTTCCTTTGATTCCGGTTTTCTGGAGTAAGAAACTATGAAAAAGATAATGTTCGTGTGCCACGGGAACATATGCCGTTCCCCGATGGCTGAATTCATAATGAAAGAGCTTGCGCGCAAGGCGCAGGTCAGTGACATGTTGCATATCGCCTCATCGGCTACAAGCAGTGAGGAAATCGGTAACGGTATATACCCTCCGGCCGAGTACACCCTTTCGCTACATGATGTGCCGTGTGATGGACACCGTGCTCACCGTATCACTGTTGACGAGTATGAGAACTATGATATGATTGTGGTTATGGAGGACTACAATGTGCGCAATCTCATGCGCATCATCGGTTGTGACTGCGAAGGTAAGGTGTGGAAACTGCTCGATTTCGTTGCCGATGTGCCACAGCGCTGTTGTGGAGCCGACATCTCCGACCCATGGTACCACGGTAACTTCGACAAGACCTATAACGAGATACATTCGGGCTGCAAGGCCTTGCTCAACTATCTTGACCTATGACCGGCAACTCCCGTCCCACCGACGACAGGGTAATAATGGGCATTGACCCCGGTACAAATATTATGGGTTATGCTTTCATTGGCGTGAACGGAAACCGTGCACGCCTCATTGCCATGGGTGTCATAGACCTTCGTAAGTGTAAGGACATGTACATGAAACTGGGTGAGATATTCAACCGTGTACAGGGGCTCATAAACTCATTCCTGCCCGATGAACTGGCTATTGAGGCACCCTTTTTCGGCAAGAACGTGCAGAGTATGCTCAAATTGGGTCGTGCACAGGGTGTAGCCATAGCTGCTGCCATAAGCCGCCAGGTACCGATTCATGAGTATGCCCCGATGAAGATAAAGATGTCGATAACAGGTAACGGCTCGGCATCGAAGGAGCAGGTTGCCGATATGTTGCGCCGTATGCTCAATATTTCCAGCGAGGAGATGCCGCAGTTCATGGATGCTACCGATGCCCTGGGTGCGGCATTCTGCCATTTCATACAGCAGGGCAAGCCTGTGAGTGAGAAGAAGTACTCCTCCTGGGCCGATTTCGTAAAGAAGAATCCCGATAAGATTACTTAGCGGTCATTGCAGCAAGCTTGGGGGTCATGACTTTGGCAGTGCTTGT